>NZ_JANQDF010000161.1:0-47629 GCF_029891675.1 Anabaenopsis tanganyikae CS-531 | reverse complement strand
AGGCTTACCGTATAAGGGAAATAATGTTGGTTATTGAAGAAAATGCCTGAATATTCCTTCTTAATCTCTGTTCGGTGTGTTCCCTGTTCCCTGTTCCCTCGAACCAGTTGTTAAATTAGCATAACAAGTACGGTAGAGCCATTATTCATGAGATAGAAAATGAGGTATATGGTTATTTAATTGGTAAGGCTGATCATCTTGGTTGTATTATTCATGCTATTGGTGGAATTGAAGACCATATTCATTTGGTAATTTCTATACCCCCTAAATTATCTATTGCCGAATGTGTGAAAAGTTTAAAGGGAAGTAGCGCTTATTATTACAATCATTTATTCCCCAACTTACCACAAAAATTTATCTGGCAAGAAGGATATGGTATATTTTCCCTGGGTGGTCATCAATTATCCACAGCCATAGATTATGTTAATAATCAAAAAATCCATCATTTAAACAGAACCACAATTTCATTATTAGAACAAGCAACAGATTTAGACCAACCTCCACCCCACCCCAGAACACCATCATCGCCAAACACAAAACCAGTCGGTTAAAAACCGACTTTAGCTTTGAACCAGGGAATTCATTCCCTGGCTCCGGTGTGTGGATAACCAGCGACCACACCTAATGTGTGAACAACGATCGCCCAAATATCCCTTAGCTGGACAATAATATATACAACTTGCACATACCCTGACCCAGAGCGATCGCCCAGGGGTACTTATTCTATCTTATTCTATATTAATATTAAGTAACGGGTGGAAAACTGGGAGCCAAATATGAGTTTAGAAGCTGAATATGACCTAGATTTTTATGCCTGGATTAATAAGAATGTGGAATTATTGCGGCGGGGATGTTTATCAGAAATTGACGCAGAACACATTGCTCAAGAGTTGGAAAGCATGGGAAAGCGCGATCGCCGTCAACTTCGCAGCCGCTTACAGGTTTTAATTATGCACCTGCTCAAATGGCAATATCAGCCGGATAAACAAAGCCAGAGTTGGTTAGCTACCATCGATCATCAACGAGATCAAATAGAAGCTTTACTGCTAGACAGTCCGAGTCTGCGCAGCGATTTAGAGACAGCATTAGTAATAGTTTATCCTAAGTCCGTGCGTGATGCCCATAGAGAAACATCCCTCCCGGAAACAGTATTTCCCCTATCCTGTCCTTTTGCATTAGAAGAAATTCTAGCTCCAGATTTCCTCCCCGGTTCAGAATGTGAGAACTGAGTTTGAGCGATCGCCCTAGGGAATTTATGCTAAAAACAGCGATCGCACCCGGCAATTTATTCTTGGTAATTATACTTGGGAGAGCAAATTACTCCCCCCTGTTGCGGTCTTATGGTGTTCCCTAAAATGACAATTACCTCTTGAAAAGTTATAAAACAACATCTAAAGTTGCTCAGGATTTATCCCCATTGTCTGTAATTTAGCCAGCAATTCCTCCCTTTGTTGGCGCTCCTGTGCCAGTAACAATTCCGCAGCCTCTGCTCTTTGCTGTGCTTGTTGAGCTTCTTGCTGTGCTTGTTGGGCTTCTTGCTGTGCTTGTTGGGCTAATTCACGGGCTGTAGGTAGTAGAACCCCCTCTAAAGTTGCCCAACGCACCCAGACGGCATTGGCTCCCCCAAATTCTCCCGCCCAACGCACTAGGGCTAAACCTAATTTTTGACTGATGAGCCTGTTTTGCTCATCGGGGATGATTGGTTCATATCCATGATCCCTGATGATGAACCCAGCAAACTCATTGGGATTAAAGGGATCATACCAAAAGTATTCTGGTACTCTCAGCCTGTTTTGGTATATTTCTTTTTTGTCTGTCTTGTCTCTGGAAGCAGTGCTAGAGGATAGCAATTCCACTACCACATCTGGACCTTTACCCTCTTCCCAGGTTACCCAGCATTTGCGCTCTCCCTTGGGAACATCTAGCACAGCAAACATATCCGGACCACGAAAATCATGGTTTTTCAATTGATGGGGACTAAAGTAAACAAACATATTACCCCCTACAAAGGCATCTTGATCGCCCAGCCAAGCTGCTAGGGGATCAACTAGTAAGTCCATTTGCAGTTTATGGCGATAGGTTTCCATAGGGATGCCGTCATCATACAGTAATTCATCCTGGGAGGGGGGATTAACAAAATCTGGGGTTGAATCTGGTGTCGATTGATCTAAGTTTAGCAATGTCGATTCACTCATATTTCCTCCGATTGAATCCCGATGCTTACTAATTTAACTAAGATTGATTCGGTTTTGCATATCCAGTACAGCTCCCTTGTGAAGGGAATGGGAGTTGATTTTATTGCTTCCCTTTTTTTCCGGTGTTCCCTGCTCGCCAGTTATCCACATACCACAGCCAGGGGCGATGATTATCCACACAGGGGAACCATTATCGATAGTTATCCACACAGGGGAACCATTTTAGACCAACCTCCACCCCACCCCAAAACACCATAATCACCCAGCACAAAACCAGTCGGGTTTTAACGGAATTACGCCTTTAGCTAGGGAATTTATGCCGTGGATAAATTACAAAAATTATTTAAAGGAGAAATATTTAATGTCTAATAAACACGAATATTACTACGCCAATGCTGACAGCGGACACCATCATAAATATCTGATTAATTCTTTATTAGAAATGATCTATTCTGCTTCCCCCCCCTCAAAAATCAACCAAAACCACGCATTTTAGATATTGGTTGTGGCAATGGGAGTTTAACTAATTTAATCGCACAGCAAGGGTATGAAGTTATCGGAGTGGAAGAGTCTAAATCAGGTGTGCAATTAGCCCAGGAAAAATTTCCTGATTGTCGTTTTATCCAGGGAAGTATATATGATTTACCCTATACAGAAATAGTAGGGGAATTTGATCTTATTATTTCCTGCGAGGTAATTGAACATTTATTTGACCCTAAAGCTATAGTTAGGAATACTAAACAACTACTCAAACCTAATGGGCGGTTAATTTTGACTACACCCTATCATGGTTATTTGAAAAACTTAGCTCTGGCTATCTCTGGAAAAATGGATAAACACTTCACTGTTCTTTGGGATGGTGGACATATCAAGTTTTTTTCTGTGAAAACATTAGAAAATTTATTAACAACAGAGGGGTATACAAATATTGAATTTAAATTTGCAGGTAGAATACCTTACTTGTGGAAATCAATGCTGTGTTCTTCCACACTGGAGGAAGCATATAGCCGCCATGAAACTATAATTTCTCAGTCGGTTTTTAACCGACTTTAGCTTTGAGACTCTTAATTCATTCCCCGGCTCCCCCGTGTAAATAACTATCAATTATGGTTCCCGCGTGTGGATAACGATCGCCCAAATATCCCTTAGTTGTGCAATAATATATACAACATGCACATACCCTAACCCAGAGCGATCGCCCTAGGGAATTAATGCTAGAAAGAGCGATCGCCTTCCGCCACTTATCCTTGATAATTATACTTGGGACAGCTTAAATTTACCCCAACTATGCTACAACAAATTACCCCCCTCATCCTCACCTATAACGAAGCACCCAACATTCAGCGCACCCTAGAAAAACTCACCTGGGCAAAAACAATTATTGTCATTGACAGTTACAGCACAGATGAAACCTTAGAAATTCTCTCAACTTATCCCCAAATCACCGTATTTAAACGTAAATTTGATTCCTTTGCAAGTCAATGCAATTATGGCTTACAGCAAGTTAAATCAGAATGGGTTTTGTCTCTGGATGCTGATTATATCTTAACCGATGAACTAATTAGGGAAATTAATAATTTACCTCTAGATACTACCATTGACGGCTACTTTGCTAGATTTAAATATTGTGTATTTGGTAAACCTTTAAGAGGTACTCTACTTCCACCCCGCCAGGTATTGTACAGAATAGAAAAAGCAAATTATCGAGATGATGGACACGCTCATCGGGTTTTAGTAGAGGGTAACTCTAGTCAACTAATAGGATACATTCACCACGACGATCGCAAACCATTAAATCGCTGGTTATGGGCGCAACAACGTTACATGGTGATTGAAACCAAAAAACTCCTAGAAACCCCCAATCATGAACTGAGTTTAGGCGATCGCCTTCGTAAACTAAAAATTATTGCACCATTGATCATACTCTTTTATTGCCTGATTATCAAAGGTGGTATTTTAGATGGTAGATATGGTTTATATTACGCATTGCAGCGAGTATTGGCAGAAATTCTGCTCAGTATAAATTTAATAGAGGCTAGTTTTAATCAAAGGGATAAATAATCAATTCTGGGTAACAATCAAAGATAATATTTGCTTATTTTCTCTACATCAGCTACATAGTTGATAATTATGGTGACCGTTATAGATAACCACCAACCATACCTAATGTGTAGATAATCATCTGTGATACAATACATCAGCAGCCATTGCTTAAAACCATGACGGTTACACAACACGATCCCTTACACAGGTTACCCCCAGTGAGATGGGAAAAACTACCCGCGGATTTTCCCCTACCAGATGAACCTGTGGAAAGTAATCTTCAACCCCTCCTGGCTGCAGCTTTGCGAGAATCTTTAGAACTGGCTGGATTAATCTTAGAATCCATGCTCATTGCTTCCAATTTTGGGCTATGCGCCACAGTGGGCGACAAAACCATCGTCAAAGCCCCCGACTGGGTTTATATACCTGTAGCTCATCCCCTCCCAGAGGGGGAAGTCCGCCGCAGTTATACCCCCCACGCCGAAGGGGAACCACCAGCCATTGTGATGGAATTTATATCCGCTACAGAGGGGGGAGAATATTCTATTAATCCCCATTATCCCTATGGTAAATGGTATTTTTATGAACAAATTTTAAAAGTCCCTGTATATGTGATCTTCCATCCTCAAACCGGAACCTTAGATGTTTATCATTTAACAGACGGTAAATACCAGCAACAATCCCCAGATGAACAGGGAAGATTTTACTTGGTAACTTTAAACCTGTTTTTGGGTGTATGGAGAGGTAAAAAGGCAGAAATGGTAACCTTTTGGTTGCGCTGGTGGGATGAATCCGGTAATTTGCTTCTTTGGGGTTCTGAATTATTAGAACAAGAACGCCAAAGGGCTGAACAAGCGGAAGAAAAAGCCGCTAAATTAGCCGCCAGACTGCAAGAAATGGGGATTAATCCCGAAGAAATTTAAGGCGCGGAAATACCTCCTATTGTGGATGGTCTCAAGTCCTACCAGAACCAGCTTTAACTCTCAATTTCCTTATTCCAAGCATGCGATTAGATAACTACACCCTCGGTAACTATACCCCCGGTGCTCCCTATTGGCAACAACTGTGCTGGTACTTCCTCGGTTCACCTCTATTTGAAAGTTCTTGGTTACCCATTTCATCGGTCAAAGTGCAGATACTCCGCATTTTTGGAGCTACTATTGGTCAAGGTGTACGCCTAAAACCAAAAGTGCGGGTAAAATTTCCTTGGCGGTTAACTGTCGGTGATTATGTCTGGATTGGTGAAAATGCTTGGATAGATAACCTAGCTCATGTGACTATAGAAAGTCATGCTTGCATATCTCAAGATGTCTATCTTTGCACAGGTAATCATGACTGGAATCACCCTGATTTTGAATTAAAAATTGCCCCAATTTATATTGAGGAAAGTAGTTGGATTGCTGCTAAGTCAATAATTGGCCCTGGGGTGACTGTCGGTAAAGGTGCTGTATTAACTCTGGGTGGAGTAGCTGTTAAATCATTAGCATCAATGACTATTTATGCAGGAAATCCCGCACAAGCCATTAAGCCCAGAAAGTTATATTATTAAGGCTTGACGCGAAATGCTCAAGTATTTTTATCTACCAGCACCCAATATATATAATATTACCACCTAATTGACTGATTGATGCTCACTATTGGTCAAAATCCTCCCACCTTTCACCCCTTGCACAAAAGACATCACCCATTGTAAATATTCCTCACCAGCAACAATCGCCGTATTATCATGCTCCGCACTGGGGACTAACAGCAGTTTTTTCGGTTCGGGAGCCGCGTGATAAAGCTTTTGGCTCATGAAAGATGGTACACTTGTATCAGCCATGCCATGAATAAATAACACTGGTATTTTTAACTGGGGTACTTTGTTGATGGATTCAAAGCGCTGGGTTAAAATTAAGTTCACCGGGAACATCCAAAATAAATTCCTGTAATCCACCATATCCCGGATAGAGGTAAAGGAACTTTCCACAATCAACCCCGCTGCTTGTGGCTGTTTGAGTCCCAAATCAATGGCGATCGCACCCCCCAGAGAATGCCCATAAATAAATATTTTACCTGGTACAATTTGCTTCTCATTTACCAAGTAATTCCACGCAACATAGGCATCTTCATAAACCCGCTTTTCGTTAGGAAAATCACCTTCACTCAGACCATACCCCCGATAATCAATCAGCAGCACAGAAAAACCCAGTTGATGCAACCGACGAGCATGACCAACATTAGCGCCAACATTGATGGCGTTACCATGGAGATACAGCAACACATTAGCGTTTGGTTCTGGGGATGGAATCCACCAACCATGAATTAGTTCTGTCTTTCCATTCCTAACTTTTACAGGTAACCAGACATCCTCATAGGGGAGGTTAAAAATCTCTGGTGTTCTTTCAATCACAGCGGAAGGAAAGAAAATTAACCGCTGCTGTCTGACAAACAGAAATAGACAGATGGCAAAATAGCCAATGACAACAATTATTTCTACCGTCAATAGTAGTTTGAAACTTAATTGCATTGAAAATTGCCGTTTGTTAAGATATATATATTTTAACAAATATTTTTCACACTCTACCCCGCCATCAGGAGGAAGCTTAAAACTACCCACCCTCAAATAGTTATAGGGTGGGGTTTTGCGCCTAGAGTTGAGGCTGATTTACTAGCCAATTAGTCGATTGCTCATAAGCATAAGCCACTTGAAATAGTTGCTCTTCTCCGAGTACCCGGCCAATCAGCTGCAACCCAATGGGTAGTCCCTGGTCATCAAAACCACAAGGTACACTTAAACCCGGTAACCCTGCAAGATTTACAGGGATAGTCATCAGATCATTCAAGTACATACTTAGGGGGTCGCTAATTTTCTCCCCTGCTTTAAATGCTGTGGTGGGAGCAGTAGGACAAACTAACACATCAACCTGCTCAAAGGCATTTTCAAAGTCTTGTTTAATCAAAGTTCTGACTTTTTGCGCTTTGAGATAGTATGCGTCATAGTAGCCAGCAGACAAAGCATAAGTACCAATCATAATCCGCCGTTTCACTTCTGGACCAAAACCAGTGGAACGGGTGCGAGTATACATAGATAGCAGATTATCTGCATCTTCAGCCCGGAAGCCATACTTTACACCATCGTAGCGAGCCAGATTAGCTGATGCTTCAGAGGGGGCAATAATATAGTAGCTAGGTACACCATAGCGGAAGTTGGGACAGGAAATAATCGAAATCTCCGCCCCCAAACTCTTTAATTGCTCTATGGCTTGACTGACCGCCTTTTCTACCACAGCATCTAAACCATCAGCCATGGTCTCTTTAATCACCCCAATTCGCAGCTTTCGGGCTTTGAAATCTGGTGTTAGATTGGCGGTGTAGTTGGGGATTTCAACTTTCAGGCTAGTAGAGTCTTTGGAATCGTAACCAGCGATCGCATTCAATACAATAGCAGTATCTTCTACCGTCCGTCCCAAAGGACCAACCTGATCCAAAGATGAGGCGTAAGCTATCACACCATAGCGAGACACCAGTCCATAAGTTGGTTTTATCCCCACCACACCACAAAAAGATGCCGGTTGGCGAATAGAACCGCCCGTATCAGTCCCCAGAGATGCAACACATTGATCAGCCGCTACCGCCGCCGCCGAACCCCCAGAAGAACCACCTGGAACCCTTGATAAATCCCAAGGATTATTAGTAAGTTGGTAGGCAGAGTTCTCAGTAGAACTACCCATACCAAACTCATCTAAATTCGTTTTACCAATCAGTACCGCCCCCGCATCAATCAGTTTTTGTGTCACTGTTGATTCATAAGGCGGGACAAAATTTTCTAAAATTCGAGAAGCGCAAGTAGTGGGAACTCCCTGGGTACACAAATTATCTTTAATCCCTATGGGAATCCCGGCTAGGAGTCCTATTTCTTCCCCAGCGGCGATTTTCGCATCCACAGCACGAGCCTGTTCTAACGCCTTTTCTGTGGTGACGTGCAAGAAACTGTGTAATTTCGGTTCTAATGCTTGAATACGCTCTAAGGCTTTTTGGGTAATTTCAACAGCAGAACATTCTTTTTTAATTAACTGTTCGTGCAACTCGCGGATGGATGCCATGATTGCTCTCTTTGTGACTCAAGTCATTGATTTTAGTACATTTTCCAGGTTAATGGATATTGGGTTGGAACAAGTAGGACAAATCTCTAGTCTGGTTTGAGTGGATACCAGGAAAATTTAGCTGGTTTTCCGGAATTGTCCCCGCTGTGGTGGTAAGGAGAAATAGTATAACTATTTATACAGAAATTCTCTACATTGTCGGTGAAAATATCTTTAACTGCCTTAATGAACACCCCCGGTTATTTTAACCGGTTTTTTTTTGCGATCGCCTTCTCCAGGCAGAAACACCGTGCCAAAATATTCATTAAATTAGATAAACACCTTTAACATCAGTTTATGACTTCTCTTGCAGCCTCAGTTAACGATTTAGTACTAGTTGCTGGTGCTACTGGTGGCGTGGGTCAACTGGTCACCGCCAACTTGCTGCAAAAGGGTATGAAGGTTCGTCTTCTCACCCGCAACGCTGCCCAAGCCACAAAAATGTTTAATCAACAAGTAGAAATTGCTGTGGGTGATATCCGCGATCTAACCACCCTCCCCCCAGCTATGCAAGATATTAACTACATTATCTGCTGTACTGGCACAACTGCCTTCCCCTCCCAGAGATGGGAATTTGACCCACCACCTAACTTACTAGAATGGGGAAGGATATTGATTGATGCTGAATATAGAAATACCAGAGCCAAAAATCACCCAGTCAAAGTAGATGCTGAAGGCGTCAGCAACTTAGTATCAGCAGCACCACCCCTTCTCAAACGCTTCGTCTTCGTCTCTTCTGTGGGAGTTGACCGTAAAGACCAGCCACCTTTTAATATTCTCAATGCCTTTGGTGTACTTGATGCCAAGCAGAAGGGAGAGCAAGCCATCATCACATCTAGATTACCTTACACTATTATCCGTCCGGGACGCTTGATTGATGGCCCCTATACATCCTATGACCTCAACACCTTACTAAAAGCTCAGACCGGAGGTAAACAAGGGGTAGTAGTTGAGACTGGTGATTACTTAGCAGGAGACGCTAGCCGCATTGACGTGGCTGCCGCTTGTGTAGAATCTCTTTTTTACCCAGGTACAGCCAACCAAGCCTTTAGTTTAGTTAACAAAGGCACACGACCATATGTAATTAACTGGGAAACAATTTTCGCCCAACTCAGTCAATAGTTGGTTCTATGTAAAGATGTACAACATTTCATCTACTATTATCTCAGTACTTAAATTAATTAGTAATTAGCATCACATTTATTAATACAAGTAATTGGAAATACTCATGACCATGAGCATTTAGATTTGCTAAGGTAGTCTTAACATATTGAAAAATTGAGCTAGTAAAGCTAAAAAAATAACTACTCACAGTTTCAAGTGCTGGCGGTGTTGTTTATCTATCAACAATCAAGTATTTTCATTGATAAAAGCTTATGGTTGTAAATTTTGCTAGGACATCTACTAGTGCAAATATTCTCAGGCAAGTCTTCCAAGGTGTTGATGCCTACAGCTGTCCCCAGTTATTCAATTTTCATATGCATACCGTCCACTCAGATGGAAGGTTGCAACCAACTACATTGATAGAACAGGCCATCGCTATTGGACTAGAAGGATTGGCAATTACAGATCACCATACTATAGATGGGTATTATGTAGCACAAGCCTATTTAGAAAAAGTCCGGGAATATAGCCGTGAAAATACTCCCTATCTCTGGAGTGGGGTAGAAATTAATGCTAACCTTCTGGATGTAGAAGTTCACATTTTGGCTTACGCCTTTGAGCCAGAACATCCTAGTATGAAACCCTATGTGCAGAAAAAACCGGCTGTAGGCTTAGAATATCAAGCAGACAAGATAATTGAATCCATCCACGCAGCTGGAGGATTGGCAGTTTTAGCCCATCCAGCTCGTTACAAGCGATCACATGCTGAATTAATTCCAGCTGCGGCAGCACGGGGAATTGACGGTGTGGAAACTTTCTACGCTTACAACAACCCCAAACCTTGGAAACCCAGCCCTGTGGAAACACTACAGGTACAACACTTAGCGGCTGAATATCAGCTCTTGAATACCTGTGGCACTGATACCCACGGATTAAATCTGCTACAACGGCTGTAGATATGCCCTTTGAGGACAAATCTATGTTTAATTTCAGGAGAATATTGGTTGAAATCGCTACTGAGAATAAAAATTAACACTCTCTATCAGCACCAGTTTACTCCTTCCCCATACTGTTAAACTGAGGGGAGCAAAACACTTTTGATAGTCTAAAACGATGCAAGCATCTGCTAATTTTGACTTTGAGGACGATAGATTTAACGCCCCTCCTTCTCAAATCATCCCCTGGTGTCAGATGATTAATCCTCGCCATGGTATGGATGGTATGCAGCCCCATGGATTGGCAATTAAATTAGATAATGCTACAGCTGTAGGCTTTCAGCCCGATGAAAATTGGCAACAGGTAGAGCATGAGTTTAGCTCTGGAGTAGAAACAGTTTTTATCAGCAATGCTCCCAGATTAGTTATAGTGCGCCGGGGACCTTTATCTGTTAAAGACCGGGAAACTGGTCATAAACTTGGTACTCTTAAAGAAAATTATGATGCTTTCTTAGCAGACAAGCTTAAATTTAAAACCTTTACTCGCCACCTCATTTACTTGGTAGGGGAAAATAAAAAGTTTCTCCACGAATCTCCATTACAATTAACTCTCAGCGGTGTAGCGGGAGCAAGTTTCAGCAAAAGTTACTGCGAATTTCAGCAAGGAAGAGTCATCGGTGGATTCATAGCTGAATTGGAAAGGGCTTATGCTGTATATCGCCAGCAACCTTTATCAGCAAAAGGTCCATTATTTCACGCCCATGGGATTTTTTGCCCTATCATTGAGTGTGAAGAAAGAGGGATTGAACCCAATACTGTCATGGTGGCTTCAACGGTGGACTACAAGCATCCCACAGTGGGAACATTAACTCAATACCTGATTGCTTCCGATTCTCCTGAGTCAGTAATGATCTGCAAGACCTTTGAAGAACACAAAGAGTTTGGTAAGGAATCTATTAAAGTAGAAGCACCCAAAATGGCAGCAGTTGGGATTTCTAGTTCTTATCTTTACGCAGATGAAGATGATTATCCACCATATTAGAAACTGAGGAGTACACAGCCGGATTAATGGGGACTGCAGGAAAGATGATAACTTTCTCATCATCAGTGGCCAATCCCCAATTCCCCCTCCCTACCTTTTCAGGAGTAAGTAATATAGTGAACCGTTCCCACCTGTAACACCAGCGCGATCGCCCGCTACTTGACCAGACCCCATGAAATAATCCACCCTTCCTGGTCCTCTAATGGCGCTCCCTGTATCCTGATCCAGAACAAAGCGGTTCACGGTGCGATATTCCATCTGGCCATTGCTACCCACATATGGAAGTGAAGTATGAATCAGTGCTAATGCCCCCGCAGGCATGAGAGACTTATCTGTAGCAATAGAACGCTCCGCCGTAACTGGGACATTAATACTACCAGTAGCTGGTCTACCAGGGTTTTCTTGGAAAAAGACAAATCTTTCCCAGCGGGGTAGATAATTATTCATTTCCTGGGGGTAATTGCGGAAAAAGTTAATTATACCCGGCATATTCAATTGATTTGCCGCCAACTTGCCATCTTTAGACAATTGGCGACCGATACTTGTCCAGGGATAATCTGTTCCCCCCGCAAAGCCTACAGATGTTCTAGTACCCTCATCAGTTAACTCAATTTGGGCAGAACCTTGGATATGTACCATGTATGCTTCCCAGCGATCGCGGAACCAGAGTATTTCTAACCCGCGTAACCGGCTTCTTTCCCCTAATAAACCATCCTCACCCTCCAAATCAACTCGTTTCGGGTGAGGTTGAGGCCATTGATCAAAATCTGGTGGTCTGCGATATAAGGGATACCTATATTCTCCAGTCCTTACCCGGCTAGCATAATAAACAGGTTCATAATAAGCGGTAAATTTAACAGTACCCCTGCCATCATTGCCCACAGAACGGTAAAAGTCAAACTCTCTACGGACAGCAACTTGTAGTTCAGCGGTAGAGTTGGAACTGACCAATAGCTGGCGGAAACGAATCAAACTCCGACGCACCCGATCATGGGTTATTCCCCGAACCGGATAGTTTTGATAGGCCGCTATAGCACTCCTTTTCTCCAGATAACTCAAACTATGATCAATAGCAGCCAACAAAGCCGGGCGATCTCCTAAGGGTAAACTAGGATTACCCCCTGGAAAAAGTTGCTCATCCCAACCCAACCAACCAACCCTTGGGGTGCGGTCTGTTTCCACCCGAAAGAGTCTGAGTGGCGGTTGTACCCGAGACGGTGTGGAAACCTGAGCCACAGCTGACCACATACTACTTACACAGACAATTCCCCAACTCAAGGAGACCAAAGCAAGACTTTTTTTAATCATCTAAAAATCTCCCAGACTTCGGTAACAGGGGACTCTAAATAGAAAATCCCATCATGGGAAACCCTGAGTACACGGGAGCCAAAACAGCTTTTCGGCATAATTCTCTCTTAACTACCTTCACTCTAGACGGGCTAAATTTTTAGCAGTTCCCCGAAAATTCCAGCCAAAAAATAGCATAATTGCCATTCTCACGCCAAAGGTAGGACACCCAGCGATGATTTTCCACTAATGCTGTTGAGGCCCCTTAGCATCACATTCTTTATTCAAGCAACGCTCTAAAAGTCCAATGCGCCACCTATAGGCAAAACGACGGGGATTCAGTTCTAATTGATAATTACGACTAAATAATGGTTGATTCAAATATTGCCAAAAAGGAAATTTAATCTTGTTGTGTGGTGCAGACATAGGAGCAAATAATATAAAAGCGTTGTAGTAGAGTGGTTAACGGGTTGTGTGAGAACTACTGGATAGTGATTTCCTAGCTTAAGATGACATGATACATATTCAATTGTCTTGGTGGCAATTGCGGAATCTTACCTCAATATTTATGTCAGATTTGTTAGACTGGCCATGAGTCCAAAAGTTCCAGGTTCAAAATGCTCTTGTAGTTCTAGATACCCTATGGGCTAGAAACTAGAAAAGTTTTTGCTAAATGTCAGAGCAATTAAGCGAATATCTAACTATACAAGAAGACTCCCGCCAAACTTGAGAGGATGACAGGAGTCTGACAGTAGAGATTTACAGACCATTTCCAGACATTAATATCTGTACTTCATGTACTCGAAAAGTTCTGGCTCTGGCAAAACTTCTAATAGTGAGTCCCAGTTTTACGATGGTTGATGGCAGTCACACCATCAGGTTTGATTAACTTACCATTGTCAACAGTTGCGTAAATTACCCAATGATCCCCACATTCCATGCGTTCCTGGACGGAGCATTCTAGATAAGCTAGGGCATCGGTGAGAATCTTACAGCCATTATCTGCAACTGTGGTGCTAAAGTTGGCAAATCTGTCTTCTCCAGGGGCAAAATTTTTGCGGAAATGCTTCGTGTACTCTAAATGATGGCCTTCCTCCAGGATATTCAAAGCAAATTTACTACCTGGATACATTAGAGATTCTATAGCTCGGTCCTTGGCGATCGCCACAGTCAGACCAGGTGGATTGAAGGTAGCTTGTGAAATCCAAGAGCCTAACATCCCAGTAGAGACATCACCTTGTTGAGCGCAGAGAACACAAACTGAACCAACAATTCTACCGACAGCTTGCTCCAAAGGGGTAGCAGCTTGTTGGGGTAACCGGATTTTTTGAGATTTTTTCAAGGTTTGAGCAAAGTCTGTACCAACTTCTTCACAGAATTTGAGCGTAACATCATCAGGTTTAAACTTAACTTTGAAAGTATCAAAGCCAAAGCGATAACCAGCATCGCGAAGTTTACCTTCAATCAAATCAAATGCTTCACCACTCCAACCGTAGGAGCCAAAAACCCCTGCGAGTTTATGACTATTACCCACGGTGAGGACGATTCCCAAAGCAGTGTGAATAGGTGTGGGAGCATGACCGCCGATAGTGGGGGAACCAATCACAAAACCATCACACTGTTGTATAGCAGTGCGGATTTCATCAGGGGTAGCAAATTCGCAGTTAATTGATTGCACTGCTGCGCCGCCTTTAGTCAGTCCCAAAGCCATAGCTTGAGCTAAAATTGCTGTATTTCCGTAAGCTGAGGCATAAAGTAGAGCCACAGAGATATCACGGTGTTTTTGAGCATTGCTCCATTGTGCATAGGCGTTGGTTAGTTCCATTAATCCGGTACGTACCAATGGGCCGTTACCCGGAGCATACATTCTCACATGCAAATCAGATATTTTCTCCAAAGCTGCTTCTACGTGTTGAGCTTGAGGAGCCATTAAACAGTTGTAGTAGTAGCGCTGGTCTTCTTGTAATGCTTCGGGTTGGTCATCAAACACCTCATCCCCACAGATATGAGAGCCAAATAGCTTATCTGTGTAGAGGATTTGGGTTTGCTGGTCGTAGGTACAAAGTCCTTCTGGCCAGCGCGGACTGGGAATAGGTAGAAATTTTAAAACGTGACCCTTACCTAAATCAAGGGTTTTTTTCCCCCGCATGACTAGAATTTCTAGCGCGTTGTCTGGGAAAGCATGACGCAAATTAGCAGCACCCAAGAGAGAACAAACAAATGTTACCTGGGGTGCTAGTTGTAGAAGCGCCTTGAGAGTTGGCAGGCGATTGGGGCTAAAATGACCTAAAATTATGTAATCCAACTCTTTCAAGTTCAGGGTCTGCTGCAACGCCTCTAAATAAAGTTCCGTGAAGGTTTCGGCAGGGGGGTCAATAATTGCGGTTTTATCACCTTCAATTAAATAACAATTGGAGGTAGTGCCTCTTTCTCTTGCGTATTCAATTTCAAACCGCAGGCGTGACCAACTACGCGCTCTAATAAATGTGGTGTTTGTAGCGACGGGGATAACTTGTACGTCACGGGGTTTGGAATTGCTCATAGATTTTTGCCAAAAATAAGAGGATGTTTTAAAAGGGGGGGAAATACTTAATACCTATTCCCCATTCCCTAATTAGTAGTAGTTACCTACCTTGCGATGGCGAACTGCTGTGAGTGCATCAGATTTAGAAACACGACCTTCTTGAACTGTGCAGTATAAGAGCCAGTGGTCGCTGCACTCCATGCTCTTTTGGACTTCACATTCCATGTATGCTAGAGCATCGGTGAGGATGGGAGAGCCGTTTTTAGCGGTTTGGGTTTTCACCCCAGCAAATCTGTCAGCACCGGGAAGTAAGCGCTTGAGAAATTGCTTTTTCAGTTCTTGATAATTTCCTTCTTCTAGGACGTTGAGGACGAAATGATCCCCTACTCGCATTAAGGAGTCAATGGCGCGGTCTTTAGCTACTGCTATGGTGAATCCTAAAGGTTGTAGGCTGGCTTGGGCTACCCAGGAGGCTAACATGGCACTTTTAACATCACCTTTTTGCGTGGTGACAATATACAGTCCGTTGCTAATCCGCCCCAGGGCTTTTTCCATGTTGACATCAAGGGCTTTGATTTGCTTGATGTTGCGTTCGCGCATCAGTAATTGTCCCAGGTCTATACCGGCTTCTTGGCATAGATGGAATGTTACATCTGTGGGAGATTGTTTAATGCGAATAGCAGGGAAGGCTTCTTTAACACCCAGGTCGATAAATTTCCGCCGCAGGGTATCAATCGGTTCGTCGTCACCGCCGTAACATTCAAATAAACCTACTAGTTGTTTGTTTGTGACTACGGATAATAGTGAACTTATACCGGCTTGTGCTGCTACAGCAGTGGATGGGGGCATACCGATGATCAATCCCGTGGCTCTACCTGCTAGCTCTTGAATTTCTTGGGGTTCGGCTGTGCCTAGGTCAATGACTTCTATTCCCACTCCTGTTTTTTGGATACCTTCAGCTATGGCTAAACCTAGCTCATCGCTATATCCATACTGGGAAACATAAAATAAGCCAACTGTGGTTTCTGTTTTAGCTTGTCTTTGGCTCCAAGTTTGGTAGCAATCAGTTAATATATCTAAGTGATGGTACAGTATTGGCCCGTGACCATTGGCGATCATGTTAATTTTTCCCAGTTCCCCCATTCTCTTCATGGCGTTTAGTAGAGAACGGGCATTGGGACCCATGAGGCAGTCATAGTAAAATCTAAAGTCTGGTTCAATCGCTTCTAAGTCTTCGTCAAAGGTGCGATCGTCACAGAAGTGCATCCCAAATGCATCACAGGTGAACAGGGTTTCGGTTTTGCGATCATAGCTGAAGATTGTATCTGGCCAGTGCAGATTGGGCGCACTCACAAATTCTATTTCGTGTCCTTTGCCAATATTAATCCGATCGCCACTTTTAACGATGCGCTTGGAAAATGGCTCGTGTACTAAACCTTCTAAAAACTGTAGGGCAATTTTTGAGGCTAATACTGTGGCTCTGGGTGCTAACTGCAATACATCTTCTACTAGACCGCTATGGTCTGGTTCTGTGTGGCTAACTATTATGTAATCGATTGTCTTGGGGTTAACAAGACTTTTGAGTGTGTCTAAATATAGTTGACGAAACTTCTGGTGGGAAGTATCAATCAAAATTGTCTGCTCACCCCTAATTAGATATGAGTTGTATGTCGTACCGTTTTGCAGTCCGAATTCGATATCGAAGCGATCGCGGTCCCAATCAAGAGAGCGAATCGCCGTTGTGTTAGGGGCAATTTCTACAGTCTGTATACTTAGTCTATGCTGTACGTTCTCTGCGATCGCTACCATTATTCGTCTCCGAGCGCAAATTTTGAGTATTCTTTTCTGCACTCATTGTCCCTTGAATCTATTTTTAAAGTTGTAATCAAGTTGCTATTTTATAAAATCTAATTTGTAGTGATTATTGCGATTTTTTTCCTTGATTTTTGGGGGGGGTGATTTCTTCTTTTTTCCGCCGATTAACGCCAAGTTATCAGGCTTTTTAATAGGAGGTTAATTCCAGTTTTTGTAGTAAAATTTATTTGTTTTCTGGGTGGTTTCACAGGTTAAATTTATGACTGAACAAAAGGGGAAGGTTTATCTGGTGGGTGCTGGACCTGGAGATGTGGCATATCTGACGGTAAAGGCTTACAATCTTCTGGCTATGGCTGAGGTGTTAGTCTACGATGCTCTGGTAAATCAGCAATTATTACAGTATGTCAGACCTGATTGTCTGTGCCTAGATGTTGGTAAACGTGGTGGTCAACCTAGCACACCCCAAGGGGAAATTAATCAATTACTGGTTGACTATTGTTTGCAAGGTAAACAGGTGGTACGATTAAAATCTGGGGATCCGTTGATTTTTGGTCGCTGTACCCCGGAAATTACAGCTTTGCAAGCTCAGTATTGTGAGTTTGAAGTCATACCAGGAATTTCTTCGGCCTTAGCTGCTCCTTTAATGGCTGGGATTCCTTTGACTGATGCTGTACTTAGTCGTTGTTTTGCTGTCCTCACAGCCCATGAACCAGATGTTTTAGATTGGGAAGCTTTATCTAGATTGGACACTCTGGTAATATTGATGGGGGGAACTCATCTAGCTGAGATTATACATCAACTCATCAGGCAAGGTCGATCACCCTATACCCCTATTGCTATTATTCGTTGGGCGGGAACTCCTGATCAACAAGTTTGGGTAGGAGAACTGAAAAATATTCTCACGCAAACCCAGGGCGTTTATCTCTCCCCGGTGGTAATTGTGATTGGGGAAGTTGTAAAATTACGTAATTACCTACAACCTCAGAGAATATCCTTAAAAGATCAAGCTTTTGACTCTCCACCTATGTTAAATAATTCCCCCCTCACAGGTAAAACTATTCTGGTGACTCGTTCCGCTGGGCAATCGAGCCAATTTAGCGATGGCCTCTCGGCATTGGGTGCGACTGTGATTTCCATGCCTACTTTAGAAATTGTCCCCCCTTCCAGTTGGTCAGGTTTAGACCGGGCGATCGCTAATTTGACAGATTTTCACTGGTTAATTCTTACTTCTACCAATGGGGTAGACTACTTTTTTACCAGATTATTCGCCCAAGGTCAAGATGTTCGTGCTCTAAGTAGCATTAAAATTGCTGTGGTGGGTGAAAAAACAGCCCAAAGTCTGCAACAACGGGGACTTAAACCAGATTTGATTCCCCCTAATTTTGTCGCTGATGCTTTGGTGGCTCATTTCCCCGAATCACTACAGGGTCAAAAGGTGTTATTTCCCAGAGTAGAAAGCGGCGGAAGGGATGTTTTAGTTGCCGAATTAACTGCTCAAGGTGCGGTAGTTGTAGAAGTAGCTGCATATCAATCTCGCTGCCCCACAAGTATACCAGAGTCAGCAAAATTAGCCTTGCAAAATCGGACTGTAGATATAATTACCTTTGCTAGTTCTAAAACTGTCAAGTTCTTCTGTCAACTCTTACAAGAGGTATTTGCCGATAACCGTGACATCAGCCATATTTTAGCAGATGTTTGTATTGCTTCTATAGGTCCGGAAACATCAAAAACCTGCCAATCCTTATTAGGGCGTGTCGATGTTGAGGCTGAGGAATATACTTTAGATGGTTTAACCCAAGCAGTAGTTAAATGGGTGAAAAGTCGTTAACGTAGCAGGGGATTTGAGTAATTGACAATTACTTGTTAGGCGCATCTTAAGATTGTATATATTGCTTGATTTATAATAGAAAAAAATACCTGCAGGAGGAAAATCAATCAGTGGTGACAAGGCGGATGACTTTCAGGCTATACCCAAATAAGCAGATAGAACAGTCTTTGAGGTATCACCGAAAGCTTCACAAAGACCTTTTTAACGCTGCTGTATATAACAGATTTACTCAATATCAAAAATTCAACCATAAGGTTGATTATTTTGAGCAACAAAATTGCTTACCTGCATTCAAAGAAGTGTGGACAGAGTATAAGGAAATTAACTCTCAAGCTCTGCAAGCCACATTAAAACGGGTAGATTATGCTTTTGAACGTTGGTTCAAAGGTTTAGGTAAACGTCCTAAATTCAAATCGATTCGACATTATTCAGGTTGGACATATCCCGCTAAATCTGGGTATTCAGTAGAATCCCATGGCGAAAATGGGTATTTGAACCTGTCTAAAATTGGACGTATTCAGATGCGGGGTAAAGCTAAATATTGGGGAACTCCCACTACTTGTACTATCGTTTATCGTCATGGTAAATGGTACGCATCGATCACTGTAGATGTTTTAGACCAAGTTCTCAAGCCAGAAATTTTACCAACTGGTGCTGTTGGGATAGATTTAGGTTGTAATGCAGCATTGTCAATTACTGATGGTCAGAATCATCAACAGATTGAGGCTCCTAAGTTTTTGAGAACCGCTGAACATCAAATCAAGAAAGCATCCAAGGATAAAAGACAAAAACGCGCACCAAATAGAACCAAAAAAATTCAGGCTTCTAGGAGATGGAAAACAGCCCAAGCAAAGGTTAGTAAACTAATTCGTCAAGTTGCTAACCAGCGCCAAAATTGGGTACATCAAGTTGCAACAGACATTGTACGCGGTAATAGCTTCGTTGTCACTGAGAAACTAGAAGTCAAGAACATGACCAGTAAGGCTAAAAAAGGCAAGGGTAAGAAACAAAAAGCAGGTTTGAATAAGTCAATACTAGATGTTAGTTTTGGGATGCTTCGCAGTACCATCAAGTACAAAGTTGAGCAGATTGGTGGTGTATTTGTAGAAGTTCCCACCAAGAAAGTAAAACCTAGCCAAACCTGTCCTAAATGCGGTCATCAACACAAGAAAACACTTGATATGAGAGTGCATAATTGTGGTGTTTGTGGTTATACACAAGACCGCGACATCGCCGCAGCAGAAGTAATGCTTTACTGGGCAAAAGGCATTCTACCGGAGTCAGGAACTGGCTTCGTAGTCGCAGAGTCGTCTAGCTCTACTACATCTACCAGTAAGCGCAAGCAAGCTGGATCGATGCGGCAACTAGGGGCAAAGAAGCGACAAAAATCTACAGAAGGTTTTGCTAAAAACGAACTGAGGGATGTAGAAACCCACAGTTCAGGCGAAGCCAACTGTGGGTAGTTCATCTGGTAAAATCTGAGACCATCACTGTATTATTAACTTCCTAATCCATCATGTCTGATTACTTCTCCCCTGAAATTAGCTCACGCATTTGCACTCATATGAATGATGACCATGCTAATGCTGTAGTTCTTTATGCCCAAGCTTTTGGGGGTGTGACAGATGTCACAAGTGCAAAAATGCTCTCCATTGACTCTCAAGGGATGAATTTGACAGCAGAGGTAAATCAACAAACTGTGCCAGTGCGGATTCAATTCGATCATATTTTGGTAGACTCAGAAGATGCTCACCAAACTTTGATTGCCATGGTGAAGCAAGCACGACTTCAGGGAAAATAGTCACTAGCTTAAGTAGGTTACCTTTGTTAAATATACTTAGAATTTACATCTAAGCATAGTAACCAGAAGCCACTATAGGTCATCCCAGAATCATCGGGTTGCACTAACAAAAAGTGCAATCCTCGGCTTTGTTGTTGACGCTGTTGATAGGTTTTGGCCCCCGCAACCACATCTGCATCTGTAAAAGTGGCGAGAATCCACCTATCTACTAAACCAGCCTCTAATATTAAACCATGGGGTTCACCTGCTATGTAATTTAACGATGCTGGCTGTGCCGTATCTAACCACCGAGCCAAAGCCATTGACTTTCTACCACCATAGATAACTACCCCCGGAATAGGCGCTGTGGATGGTAAACCCAAATTAATGGGTTGTAAAGATTCTGGTATAGACAAAATAGGTATGGGGCGTTCTGCAAATACATCCACAAGTTCACCCGCTGGGAGCGTAGCAAAGCGCCACTGTTCCCCCCAGAGGTTTTCTGGTAATGGTGTTGGGGGTGGTTGATCTAGGGTTAAGGGATATTGCTTTGCTTGTAACCACCGTTTTAAGGCTAAAGTATGGCGGGTGGGTTCGACGCGAATATTTAAGTTTTTGGCGGCGACTTGAATTAAACTTAAGGTCTGGGGACGAAATACCTGAATGATATCTGGTAAGTTGTTACTAGCGGCTAGCTGAATTTGAGTAGCAAGCCAATGGGCGGTGGCGGCTGTCTGGGGACAGGAGGCTGTATATTCAAAGGTATGTGTTGGGTCACAAATCAACAATTCCCATAGGGTTTGTCCGGATGTCTCCTGTACTGGACTGCGATAAAAGTCAAGTTGCCAAATTTTCATAATTTTTGGGAAAAAGAGATTTATGAACCACAGATCCACAGATAAATTGATGGGTGTCTGTGCGGTTAGTTGTTCTTAAACCATGATTACATCTAAAAGACTGTCGGCTATTTCAAAGTTAGCAGTCACATTCTGGACATCATCTAAACCTTCGAGAGTATCAATTAACTTGAGCAGCGATCGCCCTTGCTCAGGATCAGCAATCTCAATATAATTAGTAGGTATCCAGCGTAATTCTACATCCCTGATCTCAAAGCCTTGCTCCTTGAGTGTCTGGGTGAGTAGTTCTAAGTTGATCACCTCGGTAAATACCTCGGCTATGTCATCGTCAATCATTTCATAAGACTGGGCTTCACCTTCTAGGGATGCTTCCAAAAGCTGGTCTTCATTTTTTACCCCCTGAACAGTACACACACCTTTTTGGTGAAACATCCAGCTGACGCAACCTGTTTCACCAAGGTTACCACCGCGCTTACTAAAAGCGGCACGTAAATCAGCCGCTGTGCGGTTACGATTATCTGTGAGGGCTTCAATTAAAATTGCGACACCACCCGGTCCATAACCTTCGTAGCGAATAGCCTCAAAATTACTACTATCCCCGCCAAAGGTTCCTGCACCTTTAGCGATCGCCCGTTCAATATTATCATTAGGTATATCCGCAGCCTTAGCCTTATCGATGGCTGTACGTAGCTGAAAATTAGCGCTGGGGTCTGGTAAACCAGTCCTCGCAGCAATAATAATTGCTCTAGATAACTGGGCGAAGGTCTTACCCTTCTTGGCATCTACTACTGCCTTTTGACGCTTAATATTTGCCCATTTACTATGTCCTGCCATAATGTTAAATGATTAACCCTTTCTTGAAAGTTTAGGATATATCAAATGCCAATTGAAGTATCTAATATCAATTGTGCGATACCTGATGATAAGTTTTGCGCGCATTTTTCCCATGCCCAATAAATTCAGAAGACAAAGAAAGAAATTAAAATACTACATTAGAAGTTTACTACTGTTACTGCTGGTCGGCATACTGGCTTTGAGTGGATGCCAAAACCTCAGAAAAACAGATGTAGTTCATCTTACCTTATGGCAAGGTGTAAATCCCCCGCCTAATCGAGATGTTTTACAAAGACTTGTAGATAAATTTAATCAAACTCATCCCTATATTCACGTAGAATCTGTCTATGCAGGACAACAAGACCAGCAAATCCCCAAAATTTTAGCAGCAGTGGTGGGGAATGCTCCCCCAGACCTATTATGGTACAACCCCACTATTGCCGGTCAATTAGTGGAACTAGCAGGTTCCTTAATTCCTTTAGATGAGCAGCTGAATAATTCCCCAGTCAAAGGGGAAATTGAGCCGGCCTTGTTTGAATCCATGGAATACCAGGGTAAAATCTGGTCTGTACCCTTTGCAACTAATAATGTGGCTGTATATTACCGTCCCAGTTTGTTTACAGCCGCCGGAATTACCCAATTACCCAGAACTTGGGAAGAGTTTCGCCAAGTGGCGCAAAAATTAACCCGTGATACTAATGGCGATGGCCGCATAGACCAGTATGGGGTATTGTTGCCATTAGGCAAAGGTGAGTTTACGGTCTTCACCTGGTTACCATTTATGTGGAGTAGTGGCGGCGAATTAGTACCGCCAGACGTGCAAAAACCAGCAGCAGTAATGTTACAAGATAATCCAGGGGCGATCGCCGCCTTGCAATTTTGGCGTCATCTGATTGAAGATGGTTCTGCCATGTTATCCCCCCCAGAAAGAGGCTATGAAACAGGTAACTTAATTTCTGGTAAGGTAGCCATGCAGGTAACTGGTCCTTGGAGTCTAAAAGAATTTACTCAGAGCGGTGTTGATTTTGCCGTTTTTCCCATACCTATAAACAAACAACCAGCTACCAGCATCGGGGGTGAAAACCTATTCTTATTTAAAACCACACCAGAAAGGCAAAAAGCAGCTTTCATCTTTGCTGAGTATGCCATGAGTGCAGAATTTCAAACAGAATTAGCTTTGGGAACCGGTTATTTACCAATTAACCTGAAATCTCGCCAACAACCAGAATATCAAGCATTCCTCCAAACTAACCCATCTGTGCAGGTATTTTTAGATCAGGCCCGACATGGGCGATCGCGTCCCATCTTTCCCGGCTACAATCGGATATCCGATAGCCTAGGACGAGGAATAGAATCAGTACTACTGGGTCAAACCTCCCCAGAACAGGCCCTAAAAACCGCCCAACAGCGCCTAGACCTGATCTTTAACTGAAACCACCAAGCGTCAACATCTGTGGTTTGGACTGTGCGCCTAGTATATGCAACAAAATTCTACCAAGACCGAACCGCATAAAACGCCGACAATTTGGGAAAATAATAAAATAGAACACTACAAGACTGAAGTAATTTCCTGTAGGAAAATATGACTCATCCGTTCCTAGAACATCTGCATAGTCCCAACCGCCCAGTTATCGTCTTTGACGGTGCTATGGGAACCAACCTGCAAAGTCAAAACCTGACTGCGGAAGATTTCGGCGGTCCAGAATATGAAGGTTGTAACGAATACTTAGTTTACACCAACCCCGAAGCCGTCGCCAAAGTACACCGAGACTTTCTCGCCGCTGGCGCTGATGTCATTGAAACAGACACCTTTGGAGCCACATCCATTGTACTAGCAGAATATGACCTAGCACAGAAGACCTATGACTTAAATAAAACAGCCGTAGAAATAGCCAAGAGGGTCGCCGCTGAATTTTCCACCCCAGACAAACCGAGATTTGTCGCCGGTTCCATGGGACCCACAACCAAACTCCCCACCTTGGGACATATTGACTTTGACACCCTCAAAGCTAACTTCGCCGAACAAGCCGAAGCCCTCTTTGATGGTGGAGTTGATTTATTTCTGGTAGAAACTTGTCAAGACGTACTGCAAATCAAAGCAGCACTCAATGGTATTGAAGAAGTTTTTAGCAAAAAAGGTGAACGTCGCCCGCTCATGGTATCCGTTACCATGGAAAGCATGGGTACAATGCTAGTAGGTTCAGAAATCAGTGCTGTGCTGACCATATTAGCACCATATCCCATAGATATTCTGGGTTTGAACTGTGCCACAGGGCCAGACCTGATGAAACCACATATCAAGTATCTCTCAGAACATTCACCTTTTATCGTCTCCTGTATACCCAATGCCGGTTTACCTGAGAATATTGGTGGTAAAGCACACTACCGCCTCACACCGTTGGAATTACGCATGGCATTAATGCACTTTGTTGAAGATTTGGGTGTCCAAGTGATTGGGGGTTGCTGTGGGACACGTCCAGAACACATTCAACAATTAGCAGAAATTGCCCAAAACCTGAAGCCAAAAGTCAGACAGCATAGCCTAGAACCAGCCGCAGCATCAATTTATTCCACTCAGCCTTACGACCAAGATAATTCCTTCTTAATTGTCGGTGAACGTCTCAACGCCAGTGGTTCCAAAAAATGCCGTGATTTGCTCAATGGAGAGGACTGGGATGGACTAGTATCTATGGCTAGGGCCCAAGTCAAAGAGGGGGCACACATCCTTGATGTCAACGTCGATTATGTAGGACGTGACGGTGTGCGAGATATGCACGAACTGGTATCACGCATTGTCAATAATGTTACATTGCCCTTAATGCTCGACTCCACAGAATGGGAAAAAATGGAGGCGGGGTTAAAGGTAGCCGGTGGTAAGTGTTTACTCAACTCCACCAACTACGAAGATGGCGAACCACGTTTTTTAAAAGTGCTGGAGTTAGCTAAAAAGTACGGCGCTGGGGTAGTTATTGGTACTATCGATGAAGATGGGATGGCGCGGACAGCCCAGAAAAAGTTTCAAATTGCCCAACGTGCCTATCGTCAAGCTTTAGAATATGGTATACCTCCCACAGAGATATTCTTTGATACTTTGGCTTTACCTATTTCTACCGGGATTGAAGAAGACAGAGCCAACGGTAGGGCTACCATTGAATCAATTCGGCGGATTCGCCAAGAATTACCCGGCTGTCATGTAATCTTAGGTGTATCTAATATTTCCTTTGGTTTGAACCCAGCAGCCAGAGTTGTACTCAACTCCATGTTTTTACATGAAGCAATGACAGCTGGTATGGATGCAGCCATTGTCAGCCCTAACAAAATTTTACCTTTGTCTAAAATTGCAGACAACCATCAACAAGTTTGTCAGGACTTAATTTATGACCGGCGTAAATTTGAGGGTGATGTCTGCGTTTATGATCCTTTAGGAGAACTTACCACCTTATTTGAAGGGGTAACTACAAAGCGCGAAAAAGGTGTAGATGAAAGTCTCCCCATAGAAGAACGCCTCAAACGTCATATCATCGACGGCGAACGCATTGGTTTAGAAGCACAGCTCACAAAGGCTTTAGAACAATATCCGCCTCTGGAAATTATCAACACCTTTCTTCTAGATGGGATGAAAGTTGTGGGTGAGTTGTTCGGTTCTGGACAAATGCAATTACCTTTTGTTTTGCAGTCAGCGGAAACCATGAAAGCTGCGGTTGCATATCTAGAACCCTTCATGGAAAAGTCAGAATCTGGTAATAATGCTAAGGGCACCTTTATCATTGCCACGGTTAAAGGTGATGTCCATGATATTGGTAAAAACTTGGTAGATATTATCTTATCTAACAATGGCTACAAGGTCATTAACCTGGGTATTAAGCAACCGGTGGAAAATATCATCGAGGCTTACCAACAACACAAAGCTGATTGTATTGCTATGAGTGGGTTGTTAGTCAAGTCTACCGCTTTTATGAAGGATAACTTGGAGGCTTTCAACGAAAAGGGAATTACTGTTCCTGTAATTTTAGGTGGTGCGGCCTTAACTCCCAAGTTTGTGTATCAGGATTGCCAAAACACCTACAAGGGTAAGGTAATTTATGGTAAGGATGCTTTTGCTGATTTGCATTTCATGGATAAATTAATGCCAGCTAAAGCTGCTAATAATTGGGATGATTTCCAAGGATTTTTGGATGAGGTAGAAGCAGAACCAAAAATCACCACCTCCCCAGCACCTAGTACCCAGTCTCCCGCACCCAGTGATGCCCAACCTGTAACTATAGATACCCACCCATCTGAAGCTGTGGCGGTAGATATTCCCCGCCCCACACCGCCTTTTTGGGGAACTCAGTTATTACAACCTGCTGATATTCCCATTGAAGAAGTTTTGTGGTATTTAGATTTACAAGCTTTGATTGCTGGACAATGGCAATTCCGCAAGCCAAAGGAACAGTCTAAGGAGGAGTATCAGGAGTTTTTACAACAGAATGTTTCTCCGATTTTGGAGGGTTGGAAGGAAAGGATCATTACTGAGAAGTTGCTACATCCCCAGGTAATTTATGGGTATTTTCCCTGTCAGTCTCAGGGGAATACTTTGTATATTTATGATTCTCACCATCCAGAGTCAGAGGTAAGAGCCTGTTTTGAGTTCCCCAGACAGAAGTCTTTAAGGCGGTTGTGTATTGCTGATTTCTTTGCACCCAAAGAGTCGGGGGTAATTGATGTCTTCCCCATGCAGGCGGTAACTGTGGGAGAGATAGCCACGGAGTTCGCCCAAAAGTTATTTGCTGATAATAAGTACACAGATTATCTGTATTTTCACGGTTTAGCTGTGCAGGTGGCTGAGGCGTTGGCGGAATGGACTCACGCCAGAATTCGCCGGGAGTTGGGTTTTGGTGCTAATGAACCGGATAATATTCGGGATATTTTGGCACAGCGTTATCACGGTTCGCGGTATAGTTTCGGTTATCCCGCTTGTCCGAATATGCAGGATCAGTATAAGCAGCTGGAGTTGTTGGAGACCGACAGAATTAATCTGTATATGGATGAAAGTGAGCAAATTTATCCAGAACAGTCTACGACGGCGATTATTGCTTATCACCCTGTAGCTAAGTATTTCAGCGCCTAGTTATACTCCCCCCTTCCCAATGGGATGGGGGTAATTCAGGAATTGGCCTGATTTTAATAACACAGGTTTTAAAAGTATGCAAAAAATTAGATTCGTGGATTTATTTTCAGGGATAGGAGGAATTAGATTAGCCTTTGAACAAGCTGCTCATGGATTAAATATAGAAACCGAATGTGTTTTAAGTAGCGAAATCAATACAGATGCTCAACTAGTATATGCAAGAAATTTCAATCACCAGTCTTTAGGTGATATCCGAATTATAGATAAACTACCAGAACATGAAATATTATTAGCCGGGTTTCCTTGTCAATCATTTTCTTATGCTGGCAAAAAAGAAGGGTTTGGCGACACCAGAGGTACACTATTTTTTGAAATTACTAGATTGCTTGATACATATAAACCACAAGCTTTTATTTTTGAAAATGTTAGAGGTATTTATAGTCATGAACAAGGTAAAACTTTGGCAACGATAAAACACGAAATACAAAAAAGAGGTTACAGCTTTGATGCTTTTTTACTCAATAGTGCAAATTTCGGCTTACCCCAAAATCGAGTGCGGATTTATTTAATTGGCATTTTAAATGCTAATCCTGTATTTGATTTGATGTCGGATGTTGGACCAAAAGATTCTCATAGTTATAATGATAATCAGTTATCTTTATTTGATCAAACAAAAAAAAATGTGAGTGTTTGTGATATTTTAGAAGATAATCCTAACAGTAAATATGACTGTTCTCCAGAGTTTATTAATGCCTTAAAACGGATATTTAACCATGATTTAAATCGACTTCATGGTGTAAGGCTAATTGATTATAGAGGTGGTAAATCTATTCATTCTTGGGAGTTAGGTTTGCGTGGTGAATGTACTGTAGAAGAAATTGCATTGATGAACCGTTTTATCTTAAAAAGACGTAACAAAGAATTTGGTGACATACAAGACGGTAAACTACTGACTCAAGAACAAATAGCTAGTTTCTGTGATTATCCTAATTTGGCAGATGTTTTGAATTCACTAGTTACTAAGAAATATTTGAAACTGATTAATGGTAAATATAAACCTTTATCTGGTAATTTTTCATTTGAAGTTTATAAATTTTTAGATCCTAGGAAAATTTCTGTGACATTGGTTGCTAGTGATGCTAATAGATTAGGCGTTTATCATAATCAGCGAGTCCGACGAATAACTCCCCGTGAAGCAGCACGTTTACAGGGTTTTCCAGATAATTTTTTACTTCATCCCAATGATGATAAAGCTTACTATCAATTGGGAAATTCGGTAAGCATTAATGTAGTTAAGGCTGTCGCAGAACAAGTGTTGGTAAAAATGTTTTCTGGTTCTCAAGTAAAAATAGAAAAGACTCAGCAATTAGTTAGATAAGTAATTGTAGAACGGTGACTTTTATCTTAGCCGCTACAGCAACACCTGCATCTGTAAAGATGGCTACAATCCACTTATTTACTAAATCACCTTCTGATATTAAACCATATTGATCAATTGTCGCCAGCGATCGCATCCCAACTACCTTCAGGTAACTGGTAACAATACTCCTCAACTGGAAATACAGCCATCTGAGTGAGGTAAACTAGGGCAGGCAGGATGCCCACCCCACAAGATTTATGATATTAAGGTGTGTACTTTATTTATTTACTTGAAAACTGCTGTAAGTCAAATTGCTTAGGTGTTATGCTGTGCAGCAAGGCGGACAGCTTCTAGGTCAACATTAAGCTGTTGAGCAATCTGTTCTAGACTCATCCCTGTTTTTAGTAACAGTGGTACAGCTACTTTCAGTATTTGTTGACGACCTTCTTGGCGACCTTCTTGGCGACCCTCAGCTTTAGCTTCTTGATAGACTCTGGTTTGCTCTAAAGTCAGTCCGAGCATAGCTTCCACTTCCTCTCTACTTAACGAAGAAAACTTGTAAACAGCAATTGTGGTAATAATATCAATAATTTCTGTTTTTAGCCGTGCATCCTCTGACTCTAATTGTACTCGTTCAATTAATTTTTTTGCTTGGTCTGCCATCGTTTGCTCTGATGCGATGGTCAACTGCATTAAATTAATACCTATACGCTGCTGATTGGGATTACCTAATTCATCTAGATAAACTCGCTGTACTTGGTTGCTGTGGAAAAACAGACGATGAGTTTTTGTATCCCTTGGTTCTAAACTGCGGTCTGGGAAAATTACCACACAATACCAGTCATCGTATTCAGACTGATTGCGGTTTAAATACATCAGCAACTCAGTAAAGAAGCGATGGTAAAGACCTTCATCTCGTTGAAATTGCACTTCTGCAAATAAGATAATCCGGGGTTTTGCATCCTCTGGGGGTAAAAACACCCCATCTATACGAAAAGAGGTTTCTTTGACTTCAACTGACTCAAATCGATAATTCTGTGCTTGTTCAGGACGGTAATCAATCAGTTCAAAAATAACCGATGGAAATCGCTTAAAAATTTGGTAATAAATCGAGTCCCGTTTCATGAAAATATTTACATACTAGGATGGTTATAATCTTTGACACTGAGTAGAAAAACTGATGAGACCTTATCACCAAATCCCTATATTAGAATGCGGTGAACCACTTGCGGCAATTCCTTTGCAATTATTTGCAGTGGAATCTCCCCATCCTTATGAAAAATTGGGCGCACCCTATGGGGGATATTCTCCTTATTATTTGCGCGAAAGTGTGGTAAAAAATTTAATTCAAGCCCAAAATTATTTACAAGCAATTCATCCTGGTTGGTATATCCAGATTTTTGATGCTTATCGCCCTGTGGCTGTACAACAATTTATGGTAGATTACAGTTTTGCTCAAGCTTTACAACAGCAGGGATTAACTGAGGCTGAGTTATCACCACCACAACTACAAGCAGTTTGGGACTCGGTTTATGAAATTTGGGCGATACCCAGTTGGGATGAAAAAACTCCCCCTCCCCACAGTACGGGTGCTGCTGTAGATATAACACTGGTGGATGATAGGGGGGAAATAGTCGATATGGGTTCCCCTATTGATGAGTTGTCAGAGCGATCGCACCCGGACTACTATCTTGATAGTCACCACCCACAAGCCGCAACATATCACGCCCATCGGCAATTATTGTATAATGTGATGTTAAAAGCTGGATTTCAACGCAACCCTAGGGAATGGTGGCATTTTTCCTTGGGTGACCAGATGTGGGCTTGGTTGTATAATCAAAGTAATCCGGCTAATTCTTTCACAGCACGTTATGGCCGGAAAATATTTGACCCTTGAATAATCGACTTTTATTACAGCAAAAACTCCAAACTTCCCTAGAGGAGATACAAACTAAACGTAATCTCAGTTCTCCTCTGACTGATTTACAGCTAGGTGAAACCTTAGCTGCAGAAATTGCTCAATTAGCTACGGAACTAGAAAGTTATAATCCCCATCCCCAACCTCTCCTCAATGCTACTTCTGTGCTGAATGGGGGGTGGAAGTTGCTGTACTCCACAGCTAGAGAAATCCGTTCTTTAGATTCCCTCCCCCTAGGATTACAGTTAGGTCAAGTTTATCAGGTAATTGATGTTACCAACAAACGATTTTTTAACTTAGCTTTTGTGAAACATTCTTTGGGGTTAGTTTCTGGATATGTGAAAGTAACAGCTAGTTTTGCACCAGCAACAGAGCAACGCATCAACGTAGATTTTGATCAACGCTATCTATCCATTGAGAAGATTTTGGGTTTTGATACTCCCCAACTTAACCCGTTTAAAGTAGTTCCTGCTAACAATCCTCAAGGGAGAGTCCCTACTTTAGATATTACTTATTTAGATCAAAGTTTCCGCATTGGACGGGGAGGAGATGGTAGTTTATTTATTTTAAGTAAGGCTGAGGATCTAAGTCGAATTCTCAAGCATCTTGAGGATTAAGGTTAATCATTTTCCACGTGGTATATGTACCAATGGGACTCCACAACAAATAGGGTATCAATAATACTGCTGCAACTCTGTAAACAGGTAAAATTGCTACTGTCAAAATCAGACAGATGACAAAACCTGTACCACCAATAATCGTACCCACCCGCAGACTACGCAGCCAAAACATTACCGGTGTATAGGCGATGGTGACAATTTCTAATAGTAAGTATAAACCCATGAGTAACCAAGTTCGTCCCGTACCTGGATTACTTTCCCAGACTATATAAGCTGACCAACCACCACAAATAAATATTAAAGTCCAAATTACTGGAATTGCTCTCTCAAAGGTTAACCATCGCGGTCTACGTAAGCGCCTAAACCATTGTACGTCGCTGGGTGTAATTAAGTTAGATCCTAAAGCTATTAACAAAGCTACACCCCCTATAACCATCCAGGATCTGATCATCTCTTTTATCCTTTAGGATATTCAATATTGATAAATATTAACTGCAATTCTGCCTCTGGATGATTACATTCACTACAGCAGCAAATTATCATCTAGGATGGGGGTAGGGTGAAAAATATGGAACCAAATACAGAAGTGCGATCGCTAGCACCATCGCACCACAATAGAAATAGACAGCATAAAATCGCCACTCAAATTCGCCTCACAGGGTGGATTACCCTATGGGTACAATTAGCATTAGCCCTAGTTTGTACCTTATTGCTGTTATTTGCTTCTCCTGGGCGTGAATTTGCTCAACAACCGAACCCAGGCTTTGGAATTGGTGTATTCTGGGTTGTCACCTCAATTTTATTCTTATTATTCAGCATATTTTGGGATTTTCGTTACACCCGCATAGGTAGACGCTTAGACAATCCTAACCCCACTCTCCACCCCAGTAAAGTAGATACCACCAGAGCCATCCGCATGGGTGTAATGGTGGGTTTGGTGGGAATACTCCTGAGCATTTTAGGCGCTACTACAAGCGTGAGTGTCCTAGTAGCAAAAGCTGTATCCCAACCCCCAGGAGTAGCGATTACTGACCCTAACAAAATCATTCGCGCCCTGGATGTGTTTATAGTAGTCGCTAATATTAATGGTATTGCTGCTCATTTTGTTGGTACAGTTGCTTCCCTATGGCTACTGGAAAAAGTCCATCAACATTAGTATGGCAGCCCGTCCTGTCAGAACAACTACCTAGTACAATTAGGACTTGAACAAAGGGGAAAATATCCTCAAGTTTGATCTCAATCACCAAGCTATATTAGTTACTGAATACAGCACTTTCTACCTAGATAAAATACAGATATTAATTATAAAACTATTGTGGGGTGGGCATCCTGCCCGCTAAGAGTGTACCTCACCTAGATGAAATCCGCTGTATATAGTTCAGAATTAATGATACTCTAAATGGTAAAATGTTGGTGTAAATTGCTTATGGATAGGTTATAGTACCCATTCTCCACTCCAGAAATAATCAAACTACTGTCAGATTTATGCCATTTTCTGACATCAAACTGGCTGCAGGGGGTAGATTGGTGTTACTAGCGACCATGGAAGGATTGCAAGGGGTAGAACACAGGACCATGCTACCACGTGAATATTTAGTGCGCGTGGAAAAGGCTATTTCAGAAGAAGCAGTTTTTGAGGGTGCGGCTTGAATTTCCCGGATATGCTGCTTTGCTATACCCATTGGCAATCTGATAAACCAATTACCAGCTATTTTAGAGTATCCTCTCTATAAACATCAAGCCTATCGTTGAGTGATTAAATACCAAGTTTCCACTTATATTCTCTAACTACCCCCTAATTAGTGACCAATGAATGAACCATTAATTGAACTCAAGGGTATTTCTAAGTCCTTTGGTAGCAATAAAGTCTTAGATAATGTGGATTTGACAATTTATCGGGGGGAAGCCGTAGGGATTATTGGGCCTTCAGGAACTGGTAAATCAACGGTTTTAAGAATTATTGCGGGATTAATGGCTCCCGATAGCGGAGAAATTTACATTCAAGGGGTACGGCGAGATGGGTTAATTGAGGACAGTACTGATCCTATTGGTATTGGGATGGTGTTTCAACAGGCGGCTTTATTTGATTCCTTGACAGTAGATGAAAATGTCGGCTTTTTACTGTATCAACATTCCAAGATACCGCGATCGCGCATTCAAAAACTGGTTAAGGAAAAATTAGAAATGGTGGGTTTATCGGGAATCGGCCATCTCTACCCCTCTGAATTATCGGGGGGAATGCGAAAACGGGTCAGTTTTGCGCGAGCCATTATTTCTCATCCCGATCATCCCACCGACGGGCCACAAGTTTTACTATACGATGAACCCACCGCCGGACTTGACCCCATTGCTTCCACAGTCATCGAAGATTTAATTCGTCAGTTACAATTAACACAGGGTGTGTGTAGTACCTATGTGATTGTTACCCACCAAGATAGTACGATTCGCCGCACAACTGATAGATTGGTATTCCTTTATCAAGGTAAGGTGCAGTGGCAAGGTACAGTTAGTGATATAGATACCACAGACAACCCATTAATTAGACAATTTATCAGTGGGAGTGTACAAGGACCTATTCAGGTGGCTGGGTAGGTGCATGGAGGAAAATTATGCGAGATATCAGAACTAACAGCTTTGCGTCTAAGCGCACATTACGAGAAGGCTCGGTAGGGTTGCTCATCCTCATGGGTTTGGGAGCATTTGTGATGATTGTCCTCTGGTTGAATAGACTCACACCTGGAAAAAATTCATATAAATTCATAGTGGAATTTGCTAATGCTGGCGGTATGCAAAGAGGCGCACCAGTCCGTTATCGGGGTGTGAAAGTCGGTAATATTTCCCAAGTTCAAGCAGGGTCAAATGCTGTAGAGGTAGAAATTGAAATTGCTCCCGCTGACTTGATGATTTCCCGTGATGTGGTTATTGAAGCCAATCAGAGCGGGTTAATTAGTGAAAGTATTATTGATATTACACCCACAAAATCTCTACCTACTGGCGTGGCGATCGCTAAACCACTAGATGATAACTGTGATCAGACCCTAATAATTTGTAATGGTTCACGCTTACCAGGTAATATTGGTATCAGTATTGATGAACTAATTCGTAGCTCAACCAACTTAGCCACCACATACAATGACCCGCAATTTTATCAAAGACTCAATCAACTTTTAGAAAGCTCAACAGCAGCAGCTACCAGTATCGCAGCCCTAAGTGAAGATATGCGAAAATTAACTAAAACTTTTGAGGGACAAATAAGTACGTTTTCGGATACTGCCAACTCAGTACAACAAGCCACAAATCAACTGACTGCATCCGCTACTAAAACAGTAGATCAATTAGGTGTGACAGCAAGTGAATTTAGTTCTACAGCTAATCAAGCTAATCGGTTATTAAATAACCTAGATGAGCTAGTCACAAGCAACCGCAGTTCTTTAGTTGGTGCTTTAAATAATATTACTGAAACTAGCAACCAACTCCTAGTTACAGCCAATACCCTATCACCAGCGGTTAATCAATTAGCTGAAGGTGAATTACTCAAAAACTTAGAAAACCTTTCGGCCAATGCAGCCGAAGCCTCAGCTAATTTACGCGATGCTTCTCGAAACCTTAATGACCCTCAAAACCTTCTGCTCATCCAGCAAACCTTAGACTCAGCACGGGTAACTTTTGAAAATACCCAAAAAATTACATCAGACTTAGACGAGTTGACAGGTGATCCGGCTTTCCGGCAGAATCTCCTGCGGTTAGTCAATGGTTTAAGCGGGTTAGTGTCTTCTACACAACAGGTGCAGCAACAAGTTCAAGTAGCTACTACCTTAGACTCCCTCAAAACAGCCGCCAGCACACCTAATTTTGAAGTTTCTCCCCCACCCATTGTTAATTCAGCCATTCCCGCATCATCCCCAGAAAAGCTATTAAAGCAGCTGCGGAAGTATGGAGAACAAAGAAATGGAGAGGACTAATTCCAATCTTCCTCTGCTTTTTTGCCGCGACTTTGATAAATTCCCCCCAAATCATGAATTTGGCGAGTTTTATCAAAAAGTTCCGCCTCTGTCAAACCCCACTGCTGCATGACTTTATCCAGGTCTTTTTGAATGTCTCGCGCCCCGGGAAAGCCTTGATAACGAATTCTTAATCTGGCTAATTCTGCTAAATTGTAGTCTGTTGCCCCTTGAGCGAGTAAAATGTTAATAGAGGGGCGATCGCGGTTATAGAGGGGATGTTGTTGTTCTTTCTCACCGTGGGATTCTGACATGATTTATACCTTTGATGGAGTAACTACTTGATAGCAATTCTAGAGTTAAAAGTTGTTATATTCCCCCATAATTAATCATGACGGCAACCACACCTCACCTCATACGGGTCTCACTACTGCCATGCAAGTTTAAATAAAGATACATTATCTTTAAGAAAATACAAAAAAGTTTAAATGAGGGTGAATATATAGCTCACCCAACGCCCAAAGCAGCAAGGGAGCAAAAACCCATTATGTTTGAACACTTCACTTCCGAAGCCATTAAAGTAATTATGTTATCCCAGGAGGAAGCACGTCGCCTGGGGCACAATTTCGTAGGAACTGAACAAATTCTCCTGGGTCTAGTGGGAGAAGGGACTGGGGTTGCTGCTAAAGTATTAGCCGAATTGGGTGTGACTCTCAAGGAAGCACGTCGGGAAGTCGAAAAAATTATCGGGAGAGGTTCTGGTTTTGTACCGCCAGAAATTCCTTTTACCCCCAAGGTAAAAAGCTTATTCGAGCAATCCTTTCGAGAAGCCAATAGCCTGGGACATAACTACATTAATACTGAACACTTACTCTTGGGATTAACGGAGGCTGGGGAAGGTGTCGCCGCCAAAGTCCTACAAAATATCGGGGTTGATCTGAGAAATATCCGCACAAAGGTGATCCGGCGTTTGGGTGAAGGTGGAACTGTGTTCGCTAGCACAGGCGGTACTTCCCCCCGCAGCCAAAACCTCAGCTTGGAAGAATTTGGCAGAAACCTGACTAAATTAGCCCATGAGGGTAAGCTTGACCCCGTAGTTGGTCGAGAAAAAGAAATTGAGCGTACTATCCAAATTCTCGGTCGCCGTACTAAGAATAATCCTGTGTTGATCGGTGAACCTGGAGTTGGTAAAACGGCGATCGCCGAAGGTCTAGCTCAACGCATCGCCCATCAGGATGCTCCCGAAATTCTGCTAGACAAGCAAGTAATTAGTCTCGATATGGGGCTTTTAGTCTCTGGAACCCGTTTTAGGGGTGACTTTGAAGAACGCATCAAGAAGATTGTTGCAGAAGTCCGCTCCGCAGGGAATATCATTCTGGTAATTGACGAGGTTCACACCTTAGTTGGTGCTGGTGGTACAGAAGGCGGCTTAGATGCAGCCAATATCCTTAAACCAGCCTTAGCACGGGGTGAACTCCAGTGCATTGGTGCAACTACTCTCAATGAGTATCGTCAGCATATTGAGCGTGATGCAGCCTTAGAGCGTCGTTTCCAATCAGTGTTAGTAGGGGAACCCTCAGTACAAGAAACTATTGAGATTATCTACGGCTTGCGGGGAGCTTACGAGCAGCACCATAAAGTACATATATCTGATCAAGCTGTGGTGGCCGCCGCTGAGTTATCAGACCGTTACATCAGCGATCGCTTTTTACCAGACAAAGCCATTGACTTAATTGATGAAGCAGGTTCCCGCGTGCGGTTGCGTCACTCTCGCACCTCTACAAATAAAGAACTCAAGCAGCAATTAGTCGGTGTCACCAAAGCCAAAGAGGAAGCAGTTAGACTGCAAAATTTTGACAGAGCATCACAACTGCGCGACGAGGAAATCAAACTCGAAGCCGAACTGCACGATGTATCACAAACTGAGCAATTTATCAAGTCCCCCGTAGTAGATGAGGAAGACATTGCTCAAATTGTCGCCTCTTGGACGGGCGTACCAGTGAACAAACTCACCGAATCGGAGTCGGAGTTACTCTTACACCTAGAAGACACACTCCACGAGCGGTTAATTGGTCAAGAACAAGCAGTTACCGCCGTATCCCGTGCTATTCGTCGCGCCAGAGTAGGGTTAAAAAATCCCCATCGTCCCATTGCGAGTTTTATTTTCTCTGGACCGACAGGAGTGGGTAAAACAGAGTTAGCCAAATCCTTGGCCTCCTACTTCTTCGGGGCGGAAGAATCTTTGATTCGCCTAGATATGTCCGAATACATGGAGAGTCATACTGTTTCCAAGCTCATCGGCTCACCTCCAGGTTACGTGGGATACAACGAAGGCGGTCAACTCACAGAAGCCGTGCGCCGCAGACCTTACTCAGTGCTACTATTCGACGAAATCGAAAAAGCGCACCCCGATGTATTCAATATGCTGCTGCAAATCTTGGATGACGGACACCTCACAGACGCTAAAGGTCGGAAAGTGGACTTCAAGAATACCCTAATTATTCTTACTTCCAACATTGGCTCTAAGGTGATTGAAAAAGGTGGCGGTGGTTTAGGCTTTGACTTTGAGACTGAACAGGATGCTAACTATAACCGCATTCGTACCTTAGTTAATGAGGAACTAAAGGCTTACTTCCGTCCTGAATTTCTCAACCGCTTGGATGATATTATCGTCTTCACCCAACTGGCTAAAGATGAAGTCAAGCAAATTGCGGACATCATGCTCCGGGATGTTGCTACCCGCTTGACTGAAAAAGGCATTACTTTACAAGTCACAGACCGCTTTAAAGAGCGTGTAGTCCAAGAAGGCTATAGCCCCAGTTATGGCGCTAGACCCTTACGCCGAGCAATTATGCGCTTATTAGAAGATCCTCTGGCTGAAGCTATGCTTTCTGGTGAAATTACCGATGGAGTTACAGCGATCGCCGATATTGACGATGACAATCATGTAACCATACAAGGCTCAGAAAAGCGAGAGTTACTCTTGGCTAATGCTGGTTAAGACCTCAAAGGAATATTTTAATTCAGGATTTCCCCCGGTAATTATACCAGGGGATTTTTTTATTTACATTGATCTAGCAAACTTTTGAATCAAACTCAACAATCAAAGCATAAGTCAGATAAAATTGGATGGCTACAACCTCGGTTTAGTTTGGTATGAAAAATCTTGAAAGCTTAACCATCCACCAATTTCGAGGTTTACAGAACCTGGAATTACAGGATACAGGACAAATCAATATCCTTGTGGGAGTTAACAACGCCGGTAAAACTAGTGTACTAGAGGCAATCTCAACTTATTGTCGTCCTCTAAATTTATCTGAGTGGCTGTCAACAGCATCGCGGCGAGAAATATATCGTAGTAGTTCCAGGTTGGAAGCTCTCAAATGGTTATTTCCCCAGCAGAGATACACAAACCATACTCAGAATTACCAAGGAAAAATATTAATCTCTAGTACCGGTGATTTCCCAGTCACTAAATTAGAAGCAACCTACCAGGAACTTGAAGTAACATGGATATCCAAACAAACACTTGGTGATGACGAAATAAATGATAGAGATGAAAGTATAGAAGATGATTTTAGCAATCGACAAGGTGCAGAGCTGGAACTAATGGTTACTCCTGCTAGTTGTCAAACAGACTCGTGTCAGAATCAAGATGCAATTACCGCAAAGTTTCAAATATGGGACAATGATAGATTTATTCCTAAAGGAGGGCAAAAAAATTTAGCATTACCTGTTGCTACCATTACACCATTTTCTCATCGTGCAGAACGGTTTCAAATGCGGCTGCTTTCAGATGCTATCTTTCAAGATTTCAAGTCAGAGGTAATTAAATTACTTCAGTATATGGACTCGGGAATTATTGACCTTGAGCTTTTAGTTCCTCCAGGTCAAAGAATACCTCGTCCCAGTATATACATTAACCATAAACAAACAGGTATTTCACCAATTAGTGTTTTTGGTGATGGTGTGTCTCGGTTGCTAACCATGGCTTTAATGCTGGTCAAGGTCAAGGAAGGAATTTTGTTAATTGATGAATTAGGAACCGCCATTCATACTGAAGCACTACAGTTTTTCTTTAAGTGGTTGGTTAATTGGTCTCGGAAAATGAAAGTACAAATTTTCGCGACTACTCACAGCCTTGAAGTGATTGATGCGCTTTTAGTAGCAAATACTGACGATGATCAATTAGTAGTATATAGAATAGAACCCAATAATTCAGAGACTCATGCAGTTAGGTTGAATAAAACTATACTCAAAACACTTCGAGAGGAATTAGGACAGGAGGTTCGCTGGTGAGTCGGAAATATGCTCTGATCGGCGTTGAGGGACCCCATGATTTAGCATTTCTTAGCAAGGTTCTCAAGCTACTAAAATTCCAAGCATTTGATGGAAAAGAATCTAATTTAGACCCTTTCTGGGCAAAATTTAAACCAACTTATCCTAAAAAAGGGGGGAATTTGTATGAAAGGTTAGATATGCCAGCAATTTATTATACAGATAATCTCTCAGTTGCTATATATGCAGGTGGTGGAAGTAACCTAGCGAAACTTCTATTAGCTATTTTGGCAAATCATACCCCATATAAACAAGAAATTGTAGCATTTGGAATTATTGCCGATGCTGATCAAGATTCGCCAAATAAGATTGCTCAAGAATATAGTGGAAAATTCCAAGTATATTTTCCGCAATTTCCCACAGTAGGAGGAAAAGTAGATACAGATTACCCACGCACAGGTATTTATGTACTGCCAGATAACATAAAACAAGGTGTATTAGAAAATATCCTTCATAGTTGTGGCCATTCTGCTTATCCTGTCCACATGGAGAAAGCTGAGTCATATTTAGCTGAGTTTGATGCAGAACATAAGCTGGATTGGAAACCATTTGATCATCAAAAAGCTTTAATAGCTACAGTTGTCAGTGTCCTTAAACCAGGGAAAACTAATACAGTGAGTATTAAAGATAATAACTGGATTAGTGAAGACACTTGTAGTCAGGTTCCGGCTCTGGAAAAATTTGTAGAGTTTATCAAACAACTGTTAGACATATAAATATTAAGATAATTTGCATACTGACTCAGATGTGATCATACATCTATGAGTCAAGATTAAGCCAACGTAAACCTATCGAACAAAATATACCCCTTTCCAGATTATAATCTAGAAAGGGGCATTGCAAGCAGAAACAATAATCTGCTATTGGCTTTTCAAAACTCCCGGCTCTTGCTGTATGGGTAAAACATCTAAAATATCCGTTTGAGCGCAATATTTTAAATCTTCATGTGACTCCAAGCGTAACAACCTTTGACCATGACTAGCGTGGTGGAATAATCCTAATAAGTCATTTTGCCATTGTGCATAAAGAGCGATCGCACTAATTACTTCATCATTCCCAGCTAATTCGGCTGGTGAAATTTGGGACTGCGCCAAAACACTGTGAGCGATCGCCCCAGCACAAACTGTATCTTCTAAAGAAAAACTGCCTTCCCAACCAGAGCCGACAATCCACACAATCTCAGGTTGTTTTTCCAATAGGAACTTTACCACAGTCGCCCGATTAATCAAAGCGGCAGCAAGTACAATCGGAGAATCTTGTACACGTTGTAAAGCCCGAGTTCCATTAGTGGTACTGATAAATAAACGCCGTCCTTTAACTACTTCCGGTGTGCAATCAAGAGGGGAGTTACCTAATTCAAAACCAGTTACTTTCGCGCCGCCGCGTTCTCCGGCTCGGAGTCGTTTTTCTGGGGGCCAGTTTTCGCTGACCGCAATTAGTTGATCTAAATTACTGAAGGCTTGCACAGCTTCGCCTCCAGAAGCCAAAACAGTTGCTATTGTACTAGTAGCTCGCAAAACATCGACGACGATCGCGCAGTCGGGAGTTTTGTCGGTAGGAGTCAATTCAGGAGTGTGGTATATGAATAGCTTCACGCGGTGGATAAACCTGCTCTCAATACTATTGCCGAGATTACATTCTAATGGGTGTCATTTACCATGATCACAGTAAAAATCTGGGAATTTTTTATCGTCAGGCCAGAATATTTGTGATATGTGATTGCCAACTTGATGCCAAGAAACACAAATCAGGGTAATCTAAAAACATAATCAACCCCCTTCCTGACTTGGCAACATAGAGAGGGAATCTTTGTCATCCACTAGTCCCACCTCTCAAATTCGTGAGTAAATCAATATGGCACCTTTACCCGATTACCGCCCTAAACAATTATCTTTAGGACCCTTAGAAGCCGAAATTTTGAATATTATTTGGGAACTGGGTTCAGCTACAGTTAAGGATGTACACGATCGCATTCTCTTGGATCCTAACCGTGAATTAGCTTACACTTCTGTCACTACAGTTTTACGTCGCCTAACTGATAAGGGATGGCTCATATGCAACAAACAAGGGCGGGCGTTTTATTGGCAACCCCAGCTGACCAAGCAGCAAGCACAGGTAATTAAGGCTCACGAGCAGTTACAGCGATTTCTGGCTGTCGGTAATCCCGATGTCATCGCCGCCTTTGCTGATAGTCTGGATGAAGCCGCTAGCGACCAACTACAAGCCATCGCTAAACGCATTCAAGCCGCACGCCAAGCCAGGGAGGAACAATAATCATGCATCTGTTGATGATTTTGACTGCTTTCACAGTTGCTTGGAGTTTAAGAGTCTTTGGTAATCATCTCCAAGGTAGCTGGGATATCCGGTGGCGGCGATCGCTGTTTTTGTTTCTTTTTCCCCCATTGTTAATTTTTATGACGGCGATCGCTGTCTTATTCATGGGACCCCAAGGCAAAATGGGGGGCGCACATACTGGCTGGTTAAGTTATGAACTAGCATTAATTTATCTGGCTTTTTTTGCCATTGTATGCCTTACCCTAGGTTTCCAAGGTTGGCAATCTGTGGAGTCCGCCCGAAAATCTCCCTTAATTAATTTGCAGGGTAAACAAGTTAGATTATTGAATACAGACGCGCCCTTTGCTGGTCAAATTGGCTTTTGGCATCCAGAATTAGTAGTTAGTCAAGGATTACTGCAAACCCTCACCCCCGCCCATGTAGATAGTGTTTTAGCACACGAACAAGGACATTACCATTACCGCGACACATTTTGGTTTTTCTGGCTGGGTTGCATACGCGCTTGTACAAGTTGCTTACCTAATACAGATGTGTTATGGGAGGAACTCTTAGCCCTACGGGAATTACGGGCTGATAGTTACGCAGCCTCCCAGGTAGACCCTTTGCTTTTGGCAGAGTCATTACTAATGGTAGTAAGTAGCACCAGTGTATCCTCACCCATTTGCTGTGCAGCTTTAGGAGCTAATACAGGCAATCGCTTAGAACAAAGAATAGAGGCTTTATTATCACCACCAACACCCACACCAGAAATCAATTACCACTCCTGGAATGGGTTCATTTTAGCATTGATACCATTATTAACAGTGCTATTTCATAGCTAAAATTGCTCAAACACTCCAACAGCGCAGCTAAAACCTACTCAAGTTGTACAGGCTGCTAAATAGATATAGCAATTCTAAATGATTCATGAACAATTTCTGTTCCGGTGTTCCCTGATCCGGTGTTCCCTTTCCTCACTGATAATTTCTCAACTCAAATAGGATGACTATATCAATAATGATTAATTAGCAGCCTTTACCAACCCCCACCTACAAATATTAAAAAAAATCTGGGTTAACCTCCGAAGTTAGTAACCCCATAATTTGCAACTTATTATACTATATACCAAATCCGTAACAAGTCTTCTATGACCACTGCTCAAGCTTTAACAAACCTCTCTTTTCCCATTCTCACCACACCCATCAATGATATTTTTGTGGGAGTCAATGCTTTAGATACAACTCTAGATTTAAGTAATTACTTTGATGACCCTTATACAACTGGTCTAGTAGCTAATTTTCAGTTATCTAACCCATCCATAGGTAATGGAGTTATCAAAGTAGTCCTGTTTGACCAAGAAGGACTAGGCGCACCCAAAACAGTGCAAAACTTCCAGAACTATGTCAACAGTGGCAGTTATGAAAATACTATCATTCATCGTTCTAATCCTAACTTCGTCATCCAGGGTGGTGGGTTTACTGTCGATAATTTAAATCTGGGAATAGTTACCACCAATACACCGGTGGAAAATGAGTTTAGTCCACAGCGGTCTAATGTGCGGGGAACCATCGCTATGGCTAAACTAGGTAATAACCCCAACAGCGCCACCAGTCAATGGTTTTTCAACTTAGAGGATAATTCCAGTAATCTTAACAATCAAAATGGTGGTTTTACAGTCTTTGGTCAAGTCTCTTCTAGCAATGACTTAAATACAATTGATGCGATCGCCGCAGTGCCAGTTTATAACGCTAGTGGAATTCACCCTGCCTGGAGTGATCTTCCTCTCATTGTAGATGACCCAGCACAACCTGAGATTAACAGGGACGATAATTTTATCCGTTATAGTAACATTACAATTCTACAAGAAGAAGAAATAGAGTATACCATAGTTAGCAACTCCCGACCCGATTTAGTCACTGCTAACATTAACGGACAGCAACTTTTACTCGATTATCTTCCAGAGCAAACTGGGAAAGCAGATATTTCCCTTCGTGGGACTAACTTGTTTGGTGAGTTTGTAGAATATGAATTTTCTGTCACAGTGTTACCCAATTCTCAAAGCGTAACTCTAGCGATCGCCCCCACCAACGCCTTACAACCAGAAGGGAACGAAGGACTCACCCCCTTTACCTTCACAGTCACCCGCACAGGGGATACATCTAACACCAGTACTGCCATCTGGGCGGTTACAGGTACAGGTGAAAACCCTGCTAATACAGAAGACTTTGGCGGAACCCTCCCCACGGGTACAGTCACCTTTGCTGCTGGGGAAACATCTCAAGTAATTACAGTCAATGTCAGTGGTGATACGGAAGTAGAACAGGATGAGACCTTTACCGTTAGCCTCTCTAACCCTAGCAACGGGATAATTACCACCGACACAACTACGGGGACAATTCAAAATGATGATACACCACCAGTGGAGAGCGATCGCCAACAAATCACATCATTAGACAATTTAACTGTTAGCCCTGGTGGTAATGTATCGATTCCCTTATTCTACAACACCTCCACAGGTGATAATACTCACACTGGTATTAGTTTACGGCTGCATTATAACTCTAATGAACTAACCTTCCAAGATGTAGAAAACCTCTTTGATAAGGATCTATTTGTCAACGTAGACAACCTAGCTGATAGTGGGGACTTTGACAACAACCCGAATACTGACAAGTTTATCCAATTTGGTTATGCTGACTCTGAAGGTAACTGGCCTAACCAAACCCTACCGTTAAAGTTAGGGGACTTTAACTTTACCACCAGTGGTAACTTTGCCGGAACTCAACTTAATGTGACTTCCGATAATTTAGCCCCTGGTTATAACCTAGAAGCAGACCCGATTTTTGTAGGTAAGCAAGCATGGAATCTGGATATTGACGGGAATGGAGAAATTAAAGCACTTTCTGATGGGATTATGATAGTGCGCCATCTGTTTGGTACTTTCCCCGGTGAGAGATTAACCGAAGGTGCGATCGCCCCTAACGCTACTCGCAACCTAGGAGAAATTCAAGCCTACTTACAACAAGGAGTAGATAACCAATACCTAGATGTTGACGGGAATGGAGAAATTAAAGCTCTTTCCGACGGGATTATGATAGTACGCCATCTGTTTGGTACTTTCCCCGGTGAGAAATTAATTGAAGGTGCGATATCGCCTGATGCTACCAGGGATTTAACCCAGATACAAGCATATTTAACTCAGTTTAGCACCGTAGTATAGAACTAATTTCTGGTTTGATTGATACTTATCTCAGATTAAACACCGAATTAAAACAAGCCAACTTAGTTGAAGAGCAACAAATCATAGACATTGTTACCAGTTGGATGGAAAGTTGTTTTATAACCTTTAAAAAGGGATAATTATTATCTTAATAAACAGGTAACAATTGTCGGTGATGTCAAACTGCGATCTGCTCAGTGCAGCAGCGCTTATGCGATCGCATCCCGTCAAGATAATCAGATACATAATCTTCGGTGTCACACAGATCCCCGACTTCTGGACAAATTATATGAGATTATTCCAATTATGTAAGAAGTCGGGGATCTGACTCACATGCGATCTGCTAAAGCAGCAGCGTTTCGCTATCGCCGTTGTAGGTGGGGTGAGGGTATCACTCGGATACCCCGTGCGATCGCACATAAACCTCATACTCTTATATCTTTATATGTAAATCATGGTATGAAAAGATTTAAATTATATAAATTACTCTAAACAAGTTACATAAAAACATTGCTTAAAAGACCAACATCTTAGTTTAGGAGAGCTTGGGAGAAAATATTATGACAACTAATATGATCAGCCGCATCGGCGGTTACGATACCCCTGGCGATGCTATGGGTGTAGAGGTAGTGGGGAACTACGCCTATGTGGCTGATCGGTATGCAGGATTGCAAATCATCGATATCAGCAACCCCGCTAACCCCGCCCGCACCGGCGGTTACGATACCTATGGACGGGCTTTGGAGGTAGAAGTAGTGGGGAACTACGCCTATGTCGCTGATTATGATGGGGGATTGCAAATAATAGATATCAGTGACCCCGCTAACCCCACCCGCATCGGCGGTTACGATACCTCTAATAACCAAGCTAGGGGTGTACAAGTGGTGGGGAACTACGCCTATGTGGCTGATAGTCGGTTAGGATTGCAAATAATAGATATCAGCAACCCGGCTAGCCCCACCCTCACCGGCCGTTACAGGGAGAATTGGAGCGATGCTAGGGATGTAGCAGTAGTGGGGAACTACGCCTATGTCGCTTTTGAATATGGAGGATTGGAAATAATAGATATCAGCAACCCTGCAAACCCCAACCGCACGGGGGGTTACAATCCCCCTGGTAATGATCGGGGTGTACAAGTAGTGGGGAACTACGCCTATGTGGCTACTTATTTTGGAGGATTGCACATAATAGATATCAGCAACCCCGCTAACCCCACCCGCACCGGCGCTTACGATACCTCTGGTCTTGCTACGGATGTACAAGTAGTGGGGAACTACGCCTATGTGGCTGATGGGGATGCAGGATTGCAAATCATCGATGTGAGTCAGTTTACTCAATCCCCAACTAATCAACCATCCATAGGGATAATCGCCCCCACCAACGCCATACAGTTAGAAGGTAACTCAGGTACTACCCCCTTTACCTTCACAGTCACCCGCACAGGGGATACATCTAACACCAGCACTGCTAACTGGGCGGTTACAGGTACAGGAACCAACCCCGCCAACGCAGCAGACTTTGGGGGAACCATCCCCACAGGTACGGTCACCTTTGCTGCTGGGGTAACATCCCAAGTAATTACAGTCAATGTACAAGGTGATACGGTAGTAGAACAGGATGAGACCTTTACTGTCACCCTATCTAACCCCAGCAACGCCACTATTACCACCGCTACTGCTACGGGAACTATTAGGAATGATGATGCGAGTCTCGCCATTGCAGCTACCAACGCAGTCAGAGGAGAAGGAAACACCGGAACTACCCCCTTCACCTTCACAGTCACCCGCACAGGAAATACCACAGGTATCAGCACTGCTAACTGGGCGGTTACAGGTACAGGAACCAACCCCGCCAACGCAGCGGACTTTGGGGGAACCATCCCCACAGGTACGGTCACCTTTGCTGCTGGGGAAATATCTCAAATAATTACAGTCAATGTCAGTGGTGATACGGTAGTAGAACTAGAGGAAACCTTTACCGTTACCCTCTCTAACCCTAGTAACGCCACCATTACCACTGCTGCTGCTACGGGGACAATTAGGAATGATGATACACCACCAGTGGAGGGCGATCGCCAACAAATTACATCATTAGATAATTTAACTGCTACCCCTGGCGGTGATGTATCTATTCCCTTATTCTACAACACTTCCACAGGTGACAACACCGTCACGGGTATTAGTCTGCGGTTGCACTACAATTCTGATGAACTGAGCTTCCAAAGTGTAGAAAACCTCTTCAGTAATAATCTATTTATTCCCCTATCAGACCGAGATGATACGAGTGACTTTGACAACGACCCGAATACTAACAAGTTTATCCAATTTGGCTATACTGAGTTTGCTGGTAACTGGCCTAACCAAACCCTACCGTTAAAGTTAGCGGATTTCAACTTTACCACCACTGGTAACTTTACTGAAACTCAACTTAATCTTAGTTCCGATAATTTAGCCCCTGGTTATAGCCTAGAAGCAGACCCG
>NZ_JANQDF010000160.1:0-18914 GCF_029891675.1 Anabaenopsis tanganyikae CS-531 | reverse complement strand
AGGCAAAAGGGTAAATGTCCAGAATGTGGGCATTACTTTAGGGACGGGGATGTAATGGAAGTAGACCACATCTTACCCCTTTCCAAAGGTGGTAAGGATGAATACAAAAATCTACAACTATTACACAGACATTGCCACGACAAGAAGACAGCCAGTGATGGAAGTCTTGTAGGTATTTATGACAAGAACCATATCACTGAGGAGCCGTATGAGGTGAAAGTCTCACGTACGGTTTTGTAGACGAGTCGGTTGGGTGACCGACCGGCTTAGTTTAATCAAACCTGATGCCATCATAGAACTTAATAATTTTGTCCATTTCTACCTCATCCATATTTTTACAAAGCTTATGAATCCTGCCCTCACAAAAATTGGCGCTCAAATGTCTAACCTAACTGGCGTTAGAGCAATTATGAAAGATATTATCGAAACTTTGAAAGCCGGGGCGGGGCAAGAATTTATTAATTTGAGCGCTGGTAACCCGTTGATTTTGCCAGAGGTAGAACAGTTATGGCGAGACTGCACGGCTGAATTATTAGCTAGTTCCGAATATGGGGAAGTGGTTTGTCGTTACGGTTCGAGTCAAGGGTATGCACCGTTAATTGAAGCGATCGCCCATGACTTTAACAACCGATATGGTTTAAATTTAAGCGATCGCAATATTTTAATTACACCCGGTAGTCAAAGCCTCTACTTCTACGCTGCTAATGCCTTCGGCGGTTACACAAGTAACGGTGATATTAAGCAAATTGTTCTGCCCCTCAGTCCCGACTATACAGGCTATGGCGGTGTGTGTTTAGAGCCGGAAGCCTTAATCGCATATAAACCCACTTTAGACATTGATGTAGAGGCTCACAGGTTTAAATATCGTCCAGATTTCAGCCAACTGTCAATTACAGAAAGTACCGGTTGCGTGATCTTCTCTCGTCCCTGTAACCCCACGGGTAATGTTCTGACTCAGGATGAAGTGAAAAAAATTGCAGCTTTAGCAGCACCTCACGATATACCCGTGTTAATTGACTCAGCTTATGCCCCTCCTTTCCCGGCTTTGAACTTCACAGAAATGACACCCGTATTCGGTGGGAATATTCTACATTGCATGAGTTTATCCAAGGCGGGATTACCGGGGGAACGTATAGGTATCGCCATTGGCGATGAAAGCATGATTCAAGCCTTAGAGTGCTTTCAGACAAATTTGTGTATTCATCCCTCACGGTATGGACAAGCTATAGCCGCTAGTGCTATTAACTCTGGTGCTTTAGCCCAAATAGCTGAAGCAGTGATTCGTCCCTTCTACCAGAAGAAGTTTTCTGTGCTAGAAAATACTCTAGATGCCGCAATGCCCGAAGATTTACCTTGGTTCCTCCATCGCGGTGAAGGTGCTATATTTGCTTGGTTGTGGCTCCAGGATTTACCCATTACTGACTGGGAATTTTACCAGGAACTCAAGCAAGTGGGTGTAATTGTTGTTCCAGGTAGTAGCTTTTTCCCTGGTTTGCGGGAACAATGGCAGCACAAGCACCAATGTTTACGTATTAGTCTAACAGGTAGTGATGAGGAAATCGCCATAGCTATGCAACGTTTGGCACAAGTGGCTGCACAAGTGTATCAGCCTGCTGTAGTAAATGCATAAATTATGAAAACCAAGAGCCCAGGCGCAAAAACCGCCAAGAATCAAATTACCTCAGTCCCGAATCTTGATGAATGGTTGGAAATTGGTAAAATCGTCGCACCTCAAGGCTTGTCTGGGGAGTTGCGGGTTTATCCACAATCGGATTTTCCAGAACGGTTTGAGGTTCCGGGAATACGTTGGTTATGGCATCCAGGCGACGAGGAGCCACAACCAGTGGAGTTGTTGTCGGGACGTTATGTAGAAGGTAAAAATTTGTGTGTGATTTCTTTGGCGGGTGTGGAAAATCGTAACCAAGCAGAGGCTCTGCGTGATTATATGTTACTAGTACCCGCAAGCGATCGCCCCCAATTAGGTGAAGATGAATATCATGTCACCGATTTATTGGGGATGTTGGTTTTTATGCAAGAATCAGGGGAACTTGTGGGGGAGGTGGTAGATGTAATTTCTGCCGGTAACGATTTATTACAAGTGGAGATGCATCAACAAAATGAACCTGTAACATCAGAAAAATCACTTAAGACTGTTTTGATCCCATTTGTCAAAGAGATTGCCCCGGTGGTAGATTTATCATCCCGTCGGATTGAAATTACTCCCCCTCCTGGTTTGTTGGAACTAGCCATTAGTCGTTAGTCAGCTGCTGGGCTACCTCAATTTTGTGGGAAAGTATTAAGGTTGTTGTCGCTACTGCTAGTATGCCTGTGATCCCTAGGCATAGCAGAGCGGTTTTTTGTCTGAGTTTGATTGACCTGGTCAAAGTGTCGATGTGATGATCAGCACAAATAACTGGAATTTCTTGCAGTGCTTCTAAAGCCAGAGATGCACTAGCATAGCGATATCTACCCTGAAATTTCACGAGTTTCATTAACCACGATTGAAAACGCGGATGTAATTGGGGAAGTATTTCCCGGCAATTAAACCCATACTGCTTGTCTATCAATTGACAAATCTCAAGAGAACTAGTACCACTGAGTAAGCAAATCAATGTTATCCCTAAACTGTACAGGTCTGTAGCTTGGGTGAGGGGATGACCAAGTTGCTCCTCTGGAGGCATGAAACCAGGCGTTCCAGAAGCAATGCTAGTGAGAGGCATTTTCACCTCCTGTAACCAAGCTAAGTCAAAATCCACTAGGTAAGCGTTGAGATCCTCATCAACTAAGATGTTTTCTGGTTTGATATCCCGATGAATAATTGGGTTGGGTCTTGTCTGCAAATAAACTAAAATCTCTAAAACCGATAGGGCTATTTGTTTGACTTCTTCCGGCTGAAAGCTGCGTCTTAACCCCAAAGATGGAGCATTTTTATACTCCTGTACCAGATAAAAATGATCGGAGGTGGCACAAGAGTCTATATAGCGGGGGATACGAGGATGATCAAGTTGTTGCAGAATTTCTATTTCCCGTTCGTAAGTTTTTAAACCTGACCAATCAGCATTCGTATGGGCAAAACTGAACTGTTTAATTACCACCTGTTGATGAGACTTACAGACCTGAGCCTGGTAAGTAATGCGCCCCTCTATCTGGTTCCGTCCTAGTTCTCTGATCACTTCATAGCCTAGCTGAGAAAAATCAGGACTATGAGTGAGGGGAATTGCTTCTGCATTGTGTACATCAAGCTCCATTACACACACCATCTACGTCTGATTTGCTCAAGGGGCGACAGCTACTGCTTGCGTAAGCCATAGAAAAAATAAGAGGTGTTGACGCAGTTTTGTCACCTTACCCACACTAGAAGATAGTTTGTGCATCTATTCACCGGCTAGACGCCTTTTGGGCGTCTGTATAGCTCAACTATTAATTTTGCGCCAACCAAGCGACAATGTGGGCGTTAACAATGTCTGGAACTTCATCGTGGGGACAATGACCGGCGTTAGGAATGGGCATAATTTTGATCTCTTTGCCATTCTCACGCGCTTGTTCATAAATCTTCGCCCCGGTAATTGGTGTCCAAGGATCATCAGCACCCCAAATTACTAATAAAGGACGTTGGATGTTGGGCAATAGTTCCTCTGGACTAGGACCAGGTGGGGCTGTGAGGATGGAGGCGAAAACTTCTTGCGCCCCTGGGTCACAAGATGGAGTATAAAGAATATCTACTAATTCATCTGTTACAGCTTCCCTGTGGCGGTAAACTTGGTATAGGGTGCGACGAATTTGGGATTTTTGACGAATGCGGTTATAAACAAATTTACCTGTGATCGGCGATCGCACGAATTTATTAAAAGCTGCCATTACTATGCGCAAAGGTGGATTCAACTCATGGGGACGATGACTCAAACCACCAGCAGAGTTAATTAAAACACCACCCGCCGTAATTTCTGGATGTTCTGCCAGCACTATCAAGCTTAAAAGCGCACCAATAGAGTTACCGATAAATACAGCAGGTTCTTGGATATGTGCTTCCCAAAAATCTTTCAGTAGTTCTACCCAGACTTCTACACTGTAGTTGATTATCGCCTTATCAGAACCACCAAAACCCAAAAGATCTAGAGCAAAAACCCGATAGCCGGCGTCAGCTAAAACCGGGATATTTTTCCGCCAGTGTCCAATGGAAGCACCAAAGCCGTGAACCAGTACCAAAGGGCGGCCCGTACCCATGAGGGTGTATTGAATTTTGTGACCTCGCCAAGTCCAAACAAGTTTTTCTAAGGTGACTGATGGCGATGGGGTGGCGTTAGCCATAGATGGCTGCTGTGTAGTTCCGGTCATTGTCATTATTAAAATTAATCAAGTATTGTTATATATAATTATTGTCCCTGAAAGCATGGCTACGCCACCTAAACCACTGAGAATATGTTAGAATCAGGTAGCCTAGACAGGTAATTGTGCCAAGTAAGGCCTGGTGAGTGGTTTATGGCTAACGCCACGCTATCGGCTACGATAAATGGCAGTCTTTGGGGTTACCAGCCCTGGAGAAGTTTCACTGAGGGTTTTGCAAGCTAGTGGGAAAGGTGACGCTCTCACTAAGTTGAATAGAAATCTCCCGTTAATGTATTGTCAAAAACAGTAAACCAGCGAGGGTAAACATGATGATTCTGCCTGGATCAATAGTTAGGGTTAAAAATCCCGCCGACACCTATTATCGCTACGAAGGACTTGTACAACGTGTCAGTGACGGCAAGGTAGCTGTGCTGTTTGAAGGTGGTAACTGGGATAAATTAATTACCTTTCGCTTATCAGAATTGGAACCCGTAGAACTCAATGCCGGCAGAAAGGTTTAAGTGAACTAAGATGCGTCTACCACTACCACAGTTTACCACAGGCGATCGCCAGCCCCGGCATATTGCGGAGGTGATAGAAACTAGTTCTACTGAATTTCTTGCCCAGTGCTTGGAAGCGGAAGACTTAAGTGTTCCCGCCATGCCGCCTTTTGGTAGTTGGGTTTGTGCCGTGGATGAAGAGTCAGGCAATCAGATTTATGCTGTGGTGTATCTTGCTACCACCACTCCCATAGATTCCGTACATCGCGCTGTGGCCTTGGGGTTGTCTTTGCAGGACTTACGCGAGGAACAGCCCCAAATTTTTGCCATGTTGAAAACTGAATTTCGGGCGGTTATTGTGGGGTTTAAGCATTCGTCGCGGACTCTAGGGCTAAACCAAGGCCTATATCAGTATTTACCACCCCGTCCTCCGCAAATTCATCAAGCTGTTTATCTGTGTGAATCAGAAACCATCATCAAATTCACCGAAGAACTAGATTTTTTACGGACATTGCTTTCTCTAACTAGCGCCCCAGTAGAGTCATTAACAGCAGCAGCCATCCGCCATGTTTACCAATTACGCCAAGCTGACCGACAGTGGCTGATCAAAGCTGGGCGTACTCTCAGTATTTTGTTAAAAGACGATTATGATCGCTTAAGGTTTATTTTAAGTCAAATCCATCCTTAGATTACCTAAAACGACTTGAAAAAACCAAAGTATGTAACCAAAGGTCAAGATGTGATCCAGTGAGTATCAGCGTTAAAGCGCACATATAAAAAGCTAAGTAGTAAAATCCTAAATCCAAGTAAAGGCAGGTTGACCAAAAAACGAGACCTGAGCCAGTGGGTTTAGACATGGGGATGAGTCGGTAGCGACTGAAGTCGCTACCGACCGAGAATATTATATAGCTTGACTTGTTGCGAAGGTTGCAGCTAATATTCTAAGAAAAGTAGCGATCAAGCTAGGTTTAGACCTAAGCCGAATCAGTAGGGTGTCTTTGATCACCATTGAAAGTTCATTTGTGGACTCTTCAAGAATCCCCCGGCTTCTAGCCGTCGGGAGTATCAAAGATATCATTGGAGTTAACATTACGTGGAAGTCCCCACCCTTAAAGTACTCGTAGGGTGGGGATAGGGAACGGGCAAAATGAGGATTGCATACCTGACTAATATTAACCGCAAGGTTGAATAGGGAATGGTATGTATGAGGAATCGCCAATTAATCCGGTGGGAGCTTCTTTATTAAACACCCACTTCAGTTGTAATATTAAAGTAGGGAAATAACAAATGGTGTCCCAATAGGGACGGACCATAATCTTTTAGTTTTTTGAATTTTTCGCCAGGGTGGATTTTACGTTAATTAATCATTTTGAGTTGATTGCCTGGTAGGTAATCACGAATTCGGCGTAACCCCTTAAAGTCTAAATCCATGGAACTAATATCACAAGTTCTGCTCACCGATAGCTTGCGTGGCGTAGCCATACCAACTACTCAGGTTATCGGCGAGGAAGCAATTGTGACCTTTGCTGTTTTGCTGGTGGTCATCTTAGTTATACCCATCCTCTTTGAGCGATTGAGACTACCAGGATTTATCGGCTTAGTCTTATCTGGGTTAGTACTCGGTCCATCAGGGTGGAATCTCTTGCACACAGAATCAGGGGTTATGAAGCCCTTATCAGACATTGCCTTACTTTACTTGATGTTTGTAGCTGGTTTAGAACTGGAACTGAAGCATTTCCAACGCCAGAAACAACGCTCATTAGGGTTTGGTATCCTTACCTTTAGTTTTCCCCTACTCATGGGAATCTTGGTAGGACAGATTTTTGATTTTCAATGGAACACCTCGATTTTAATCGGCTCCTTATTAGGTTCCTATACCCTTGTGGCATATCCCATGATCACTCGTCTGGGGATGATAAATAATGAAGCTGTCAGTATCACCGTGGGAGCAGCCACTTTTACCAACCTCAGCGCTGTACTGGTATTAGCTGTTTGTATAGCGACCCCTGACCCGGAGTTATTCAGCTGGGCGTCACTAATGCGCTTGTTGATCTGGTTGAGTATTTACACCATCCTCATTGTAGTTGGTTTAAGCATTCTGGGTAAAGAATTTTTCCGCCAATTTAGAGACGACGAGGGTAATCAGTTTTTATTTGTGTTACTCAGTGTATTTCTGGCTGCGCTGGGTGCTCAATTGATAGGAGTGGAAACAATTGTCGGAGCCTTTTTAGCAGGTTTGGCGGTGAATGCAGCCTTGGGTGAGGGGCCAGTTAAAGAAAAGGTGATATTTATTGGTAGTGTCTTATTTATTCCCATTTTCTTGATTAATTTTGGCTCAATTATTGATTTAACTGCCTTAATTACCAGTATTACCACCCTGGAATTAACACTTGTGATTGTAGTCAGTTTAATCAGCAGCAAATTCATAGCAGCTTTATTCACAAAACTGCTTTACGGCTACAACTGGGGGGAAATATTGACTATGTGGTCATTGTCAATACCTCAGATGGGGATAACTTTAGCAGCCACTTTAGTGGGATATCGGGCTGGGTTGCTCTCAGAAGCAGTATTAAACAGTGTCCTTGTTTTAATGATCGTTACCTCGATCTTAGGTCCATGGATAACCAGTCAGACAACTGTAGCCTTAGTCTCTACCCCCGTTCCTACATCAACCGCAACTCTATCTAAAGAGAAAACAGAAGCAAAACACAGTTGTATGACCATAGTTGTACCTGTGTGTAATCCTCATACTCAGCAGTATTTAATTGAAATGGCAGGATTATTAGCAAATCAAGCTCAAGGTAAAATTGTACCATTGGCCATTGCTACTGCTACCGGTAATATGGATGCACCGCATTTAGAAACTGCTCTGCGCCGCAGTGAGCGGTTATTAGCAAAAGCTAGAGCACAAAGTCGACTCTTGGGAGTAAAAGCAGAACCATTACTGAGAATTGATGATGCTTTTGCTTCGGGTATTAGTAGAGCAGCTCGGGAACAAAAAGCTAATTTAATCATCATGGGTTGGGGTAACCGCACTGGGTTGAGAGCGCGTTTATTTGGCAATGTAATTGATAATGTCCTGTGGTCATGTCATTGTCCGGTAGTAGTGACCCGTCTGGTGGACTCGCCAAAGAAAATTCAACGCATCTTAGTACCCTTAGAAGATTTAACAGCATCATCATTGCCACCTGTACAATTTGCCCAGATGTTGGCTGAGGCTAATCAGAACGCCATAGTTACCGTACTGAATGTATGCACTCGTCCAGCTTTTAATTGCAGTCTGTTATGGCGGACTCATAACCGCAGCAGTATGGCTAACGCCACGCTATCGCTATCAGAGAAAATCGCCAACCGGCGATTGCACCTAGCCTCATTAATATCTCAACTAGCTGTACCTATTCCCCCAGAAATTCAAATTATCGTTCATGAAAATGCTGCCCAAGCGATTTTACAGGCAGCACGATTATATGATTTAGTAGTATTACCTTTTATACGAAATCGTACAAGTCCCGGAGGGTTAGCTATTAGTGATGTCACCAGCCAGTTAGCTGGAGAACTTACCTGCTCTATTGTCATGCTGGGAACACCACAACAGAGTCAAGGGGGAGTGTTACAGCCCCAGATTTCCCGGTCGACCTCTGTCCTATAGAAAAACGGTGTCTCTATATTTTTCCGGTAAATCACTTGATATGAGCAGATGTTTTGATTGTGTCCTCAACCGTTCATTGAAGGCGGCAAGAGAGTGATATTTGATCATTGAAGATTTGATGAATTATCAGACCAATCAGACCATCTGATGGGGCTGTTTGCTATCTTTATACTATGAATTATTCAGCAGTAAAGTTGAAAATTGACAAAATTCAGTTTATACTGCTCTTGTATAAAAATGTTTCTTTAAAGTTACATTTGTTGGTTCGATATTTATTTGCGCACGGAAACCGGATGATTTCATCCTCAGTTCCAGGGTAACTACAAATATTTGTAAACTTTCTGTAAAAATATGAGAATTTTGGTTACGGGCGGCGCTGGATTTATTGGTTCTCATCTGATTGACAGATTAATGTCAGCAGGCCATGAGGTTATTTGTTTGGATAACTTTTACACAGGTCGTAAAAGTAATATCCTCAAATGGATGAATAATCCATATTTTGAGGTGATTCGTCATGATATCACAGAGCCAATTCGCTTAGAAGTCGATCAAATATATCATCTAGCCTGTCCAGCTTCTCCAGTACATTACCAGTACAACCCGGTAAAAACTGTAAAAACTAATGTGATGGGGACATTAAATATGTTGGGACTAGCTAAACGTGTTAAGGCCAGATTCTTTTTAGCCTCAACCAGCGAAGTGTATGGTGACCCCGAAGTTCATCCCCAAACAGAAGAGTATTGGGGTAATGTTAATCCCATCGGCATTCGTTCATGTTACGACGAAGGCAAACGCATTGCTGAAACTTTAACATTTGATTACTACAGACAAAATAAAGTCGATATTCGCGTGGTGCGGATTTTCAATACTTATGGTCCGAGAATGTTAGAAAACGATGGTCGAGTAGTCAGTAATTTTATTGTTCAAGCCTTACGGGGTATTCCTTTAACTGTGTATGGTGATGGTTCCCAAACTCGGAGTTTCTGCTATGTTTCCGACTTGGTGGAGGGATTTATCCGCTTAATGAATAGTGACTATGTTGGTCCGGTGAATTTGGGTAACCCTGGGGAATACACGATTCTAGAATTGGCGCAAACTATACAAAATATGGTCAACCCAGATGTGGAAATTCACTACGAGCCTTTACCATCTGATGATCCGCGTCGTCGCCAGCCTGATATTACTAAAGCGAAAACCTTGTTAGATTGGTCACCTACTGTCCCGCTGCAAGAGGGGTTAAAGCTGACAGTGTCAGATTTCTGCGAGCGGATAAAATACGGTACTTAAATATCAGCTTTTTGCGGTATTTACTGTTGTGCTTAATTAGCCTGTAGGCTAAATATGTTCCTATTCGTTATTTTGCATTATCGGTGCTTCCGACATTAATGTAATATTTTAACGATTTTTTTCAAGGCTAACCCCAAAAAACGAGGAGTTAAACTCAATGCGTGTTTGCGTAATTGGTACTGGTTACGTTGGTTTGGTGACGGGCGCTTGCTTGGCCCGTATCGGCCATGATGTAATTTGTGTCGATAATAATGAAGAAAAAGTTAAGTTAATGAAATCGGGACAGTCCCCCATTTTTGAACCGGGACTCTCGGAAATTATGCAGTCTGCTATTCGAGAGGAGAAAATTCACTTTACTACAGATATTGCCGCCGGAGTAGCCCATGGTGAGATTCTGTTTATTGCAGTGGGAACACCACCCTTACCTACTGGTGAAAGTGATACCCGTTATGTGGAAGCTGTCGCTCATAGCATTGGCGCGAATCTCAACGGTGGTTATAAGGTAATTGTCAATAAGTCTACAGTACCCATTGGTTCTGGTGACTGGGTGCGGATGATTGTTTTAGATGGTATTGCAGAACGTCAAAAAACACTTATACCCAACCGTGGGTTGGCTGTCCAGGAGAAATTACCTGAGTTTGATGTTGTCAGCAATCCAGAGTTCTTACGTGAAGGTTCGGCAGTATATGATACTTTTAATCCCGATCGCATTGTCTTGGGGGGTAATAGTCAAAGAGCGATCGCTTTAATGCAAGAATTATATATTCCCATTGTCGAACGTCAGTACGCTGCGGATAAATATTTACCTCCTGTGCCGGTGCTGACCACAGACCTGAGTTCGGCAGAAATGATCAAATACGCTGCTAACGCCTTTTTAGCTACCAAAATCAGTTTTATTAACGAAGTGGCTAATATCTGCGATCGCGTCGGTGCTGATGTTACCCAAGTAGCAAAAGGCATAGGTCTAGACTCCCGGATTGGTCACAAGTTTTTAAACGCTGGTATTGGTTGGGGTGGTTCCTGCTTCCCCAAAGATGTGGCCGCACTGATTCACACTGCTGATGATTATGGCTACGAAGCCCAAATTATGAAAGCTGCTGTTAGTGTAAATGAACGCCAACGCTTAATCGCTTTAGAAAAACTCCAACAAGCCTTAAAAATCCTCAAAGGTAAAACTGTGGGACTTTTGGGTTTGACCTTCAAGCCAGATACAGATGATATGCGCGACGCTCCAGCACTCAACCTCATTGAGCACCTCAACCGACTGGGCGCAAAAGTCAAAGCCTATGACCCCATTGTTTCCCAAACAGGTATACGTGATGGTTTAACCGGTGTACTAGTAGAAACCGACGCCGAAAGGTTAGCTGATGGCTGCGACGCTTTAGTATTGGTGACTGAATGGCAACAGTTCAGTAGTCTAGATTATGCTAAAATGGCGCAATTAATGAACCATGCGGTAATTATAGATGGTCGTAACTTCCTTGACCCTGACACTATGGTGAGGGCTGGTTTCCAATATATAGGCGTGGGAAGATAGAGATCCCGGACTTCTGTATGGATACTCAAGGGTTGGGAATTTATGAAAGAAGTCCGGGAGCTAATTAACGGTGGTGTAACTAAGGATTACGAGGTATACGTTCTATTTCTGCATATCCACTAAAGATTAACTTTTTACCTTCAGTTTCTAAACGATTCAGCCGCATTTTTACACCATCAAGGTCAAAGCGATCTAAGTCAACCATATTATCTAAAATTTCTGCGAATGCTATCCCCAATACTTGGGACACTTCTCGTTGTGCTACAGGTACTGTATCCAGTTCAATTTTAGGGTCTTTAAAAGAAATCCGTCGCCGTCTTTCCACCGCGACAGCCATGGTCATACATAGGGGTATGAGTTCCCCATTATTTAAATCTGCCTTAGCCATCATTCGCAGACGATTTTCTGCCAACAGTTCTACTTGAATATTAGTGAATGTTACCGGTTCACCGCCAGATATTGCCGTCAAGGAGGGTATGGTAAGGTTCACCAGATGCTGTGTTACTAGTTTGGCATTGAAGGCTTGGTTAATGCCAGCTTCTGATAATACTACGTGAGCGATCGCTTGAGTAGGCTGCTTGAGCTTGAGCTTACCACTCATAACCGCGCCGAAGTCAATGGCAACAGCATCCGTTTCAAAGGACATTTCCTCTACCAAGAAATCTTTGCGAATCACTAAGCCGCGACCGCTCATTTTAAAGCTGTCAATACTACCTTGCAAGAGTTTGCTGGAGGGATAGCAGCGTACAAAGACTTCTACTGACTCGCTTTGGGTAAACAAGTGGCGAATCGTTTGGCTAGCGACTGTGTTAAGCATTCGCTCTCCCCAATCTGTACCTTGAGAATCTTTTAAACCAGTAAGTCCGCCGAACATGAAGTTTTGGGTCTCTAGAAGTTCTTTATACTTTTGTAACAAATTGTGAACAATACAGCAAGCGATCCCCCATTGTTTCTACCTTTAGTTAGGTAATCTTGTTAGGGGTGAAAGAAGAACCCCACACCCTCACCTCATCCCCTCAAGAGAGGAGGGAGAATCATAGAAGTTTTGTGAAGATTTTCAACTGTAAAGGTGTTTTTGATGATAGCTTAAACCTTGTGTTTATAAACACTCAAACTATACTGTTAGTAATTAAACTATAGCATTTACCATGCTCGTGAGGTACATTTTTTTTAGTTTGAGGGAACAGGGAACAGGGAACAGGGAATAGGGAATAGGGAATTGGTGTGTACTTCATGAGCCTGAAAAAGGCTTTATCAAGTGGGATGAAAACCCTAACATTTCCCCCCAATGATAGTGATAGCGTGGTTAGTCGCTAAATTAAGTTAAAATCGCCCCACCCATTAACCGCTCATAGCGATACTTCAACTCAGCTTTCATCAGATCCCAACGCTCCAGATTGACATCTATTTCTATCACCTTCTCCGCAGCTTGTCTAGCTAACAGTAAAACCTCCTCATCTTCCACCAAGCTGGCTAAAGTAAAATCTGCTACACCAGATTGACGAGTTCCCAGCACTTCCCCCGGTCCGCGTAACCGCATATCCATCTCCGCGATAAAAAAGCCATCTTGGGACTGTTCCAACACCTTTAACCGTTGTTGAGCATCAGGACTGCGAGAACTACTCATTAACAAACAAAAAGACTTCGCCGCCCCCCGACCCACACGCCCCCGTAATTGGTGCAGTTGTGACAAGCCAAATCTCTCGGCATTTTCTATGAGCATAACGGTTGCATTAGGGACATCGACACCCACTTCTACAACGGTGGTAGAAACTAAAATCTGGGTTTGGCGATCGCGGAATTTAGTAATTGCTGCCTCCTTTTGTGCCGCACTCATGCGACCATGCAACAATCCCACCTGAAACTCTGGGAAAACAGTTTCCTGTAACTTTTGATGCTCCTCCACCGCCGAACGCAAATCTAACTTTTCCGACTCTTCCACAAGTGGTAAAACTATATACACCTGTCTTCCTTGGGCAACTTCCCTGCGGATTAAATCATAAGCTTGGCGGCGTTGTTGACCCGTTAATACAGTAGTCTGAATTTTTTGCCGTCCCGGTGGTAACTCATCAATCTGACTAACATTCATATCCCCATGTATAGTTAACGCCAAAGTCCGAGGAATGGGGGTCGCCGTCATAGTTAACACATGGGGTTGCTCACCTTTTTGCTGTAACAGCGCCCTTTGTTTCACCCCAAAACGGTGCTGTTCATCAATTACCACCAGCCCCAGGTGCTGGAAGTTAACAGTATCTTGAATTAAGGCGTGAGTACCCACCAACAGAGGTAATTCACCGGTTCCTAGCTGCGAGTGAATTTCCCGGCGTTTAGGAATTTTAGTGGAACCTGTGAGTAATTCTACTGGTAAATGCAACAAGTTAAACCAGCTAACTAACTTACGATAATGCTGTTCTGCTAAAACCTCCGTAGGAGCCATTAACGCAGCTTGATAGCCAGACTGAATCGCCGCCAAGATAGCAATTACCGCCACCACAGTTTTACCCGAACCCACATCCCCCTGTACTAAACGATTCATGGGTGTGGATTGTTGTAAATCCTTGAGAATATCATTAATTACCCGTTGCTGCGCCCCTGTGAGTTGAAAAGGCAAAATTTCCGAGAACTTCTCAATTAGCTGACCTTTAGGGGCGATAATAGCACTAGTTTGGATAGCCTTAGCTTGCTGCTGACGTTGTAGTAAGCCCAGTTGCAGGTAGAAAAATTCATCAAAAACTAGACGACGACGGGCAACTTGTAAACTGGCACTCTCATCAGGAAAATGGATATTAGCGATCGCATCCTTCAACTCCATTAAACCATACTTTTCCCGTAACCCCTTAGGTAAAGGGTCTTTCAGATTAACCACAGCAGGCAAAGCAGCCCTAACCGCCTGTCTGACAGTATTGGCCACCACACCCTCAGTGAGAGGATAAATGGGCACTACCCGACCAATAGTAAGAGAATCAATGGTATCCCCAGGATGTGCTAATACTTCCAGTTCTGGGTTATCCAGAGTCAAACCATATTTACTTTCCTTCACCAACCCGCAAGCCGCCAAAATACTACCCACAGGGTAGCGGCGTTTTAAACCTTCTTGCCAACCGCGACTAGCAAAACGCGCACCAGCAGCAAAGCGACTAATTTTAATTTCGCCTGTCTGATCCTTGAGGACTAATTCTAAAATGGATAATTTCTTATTTTTGGGGCTAGTAAAACAGTTACAACGCTTGACGCTGGCAATTATGGTGACTGTTTCACCCCCTTGTAAGTCTCGGATATTCACCTGACGACCATAGTCAATGTGGTCACGGGGATAGTAGTAAAGTAAATCACGCACCGTGTACAAATTCAGGGCTGCCAATTTTTCAGCATTGCGGATGCCTATTTCTGGTAAATCACTGAGTTTTTGGTCAATCTTAGGCGCTAACCGCCGAGACACCTCTGCTACAATTGGGGTTTTAGGTTGAGGATTTTGGCTTTGGTATTTCTGCTGTGGCTGTGTGGTAGTTTCCTTTGGTTCTTGCTGTAGTTGGTAGAGATACCGGCGAGTTTCAGCCACTAAGTGCTGTCTTTCCTCTAAGTCCAGATGGGGATAATTAGCAAACCTCGCCGCTAGTTCTTCCCAACGGCTACGTTCTGATCGCCATAGCGTGGTAGTTTGTTGCGTAGAGGGCGAAACTGTGGGGAATTTCCCAAAAGTCAAGCACAGAAATTCACTGAAGCGGTATTGTTTGCCCATCAAGTCTGTAAAGCCCTGGTCTGCTTCTATTGCCAAGGCTTTCTGCAATCTTACCCAATCTGGTTGGTCATTGGTCATTGGTCACTGGTCATGGGGAATGGGGTAAATGGGAATATCTCTACTCAAGCCAACTCGCGCGCCATGCAGACTCAGCTTGAGCAACTGAGCGCTCCCGTTGCTTTTTTTGATAATCTCGTCCTACGCTCTGAAGTTGAACTAGAATATGGCGAATTTGTTTACGATCAGATGAAAGTTTTGTATCAGCAAATTCCATTTCTGCCAATCGGAGATTAATCGCCATAACCTGTGTGAGTTTTGAGTTTTCCGGACTTTGTTCATTTTCAATTTCCACCACCAAGTTTAACAGGTTGGGTAGCCCTGGTATAACCTGAACAGATGCTTCTGATAGCGATAGCGTGGCATTTGGTTCCATAACCGCCGCTGCTGCTTCTAAAAGAGGTTCCGGTATTTTTTCGGTTATAATAGAAAATTTTTGTAATAAAAGATTTGTCTCACGGGAGATATTTTTCAGTACACCTTGGATGAATTCTTCTATGCTCTCTTGCCATTCTAATATTTCCATGGGGTTGGATAAGTCAGGCGGGGAATTTTTTTTAGTTACATTGCTCATAGGTAAGTCTGATGACTCAGATAACATCTCCCTGACTTCCTCATCTACTTGATCAGAGCTTATCCCTTGAGCTTGGAGATAAGAACTTAATAACTCTGCACCTTGGGTACCCAAATTGCGGATACCTTGCTGCAACTTTTGGCGCTGATTCAGGGATAAATTGAGAAACTTTTCGGGATACCCTTGAGTACATAGATAGTAACTTGCCAAAATCAACTGCTTGGTGCAAGCTGTCCCCAAACTATGACAATAACTAGCATAAGCATTTTGGAGCGACCTGGCGATCGCCCGGATAGCCTCTTGTAAAGCTGTAATATCCCGTTCAATTAGCTCAATTGCTCTGGTCATATCTTCCTTACTTATCTGTGTACCGTAGGTCAATCCGCTAACTTCGCCAACCCACCACTACCCCAAAAAAACACAGGCCAGTTAATTATCACTGACCTGTTATTACACAACCAAAGAGTTATCAAAATAACTCATAACCACCGGTAAAATTACTTAGCACCCATTTGTGCAGCAACTTCTTCGGCAAAATTACTTTCTTGCTTCTCAATACCTTCACCCAGGATGTAGCGCACAAAGCGACTCACCTTAATAGGTTCCCCTACTTTGCCTTTAACTTGTTTTACCAAGTCTTCCACAGAAATACCCTGGTCGCGAATGAAAGGCTGATCCAACAAAGTCATTTCTTTCAGGCGTTTCTCAATGCGACCTTGAACAATTTTCTCTTTGATGTTATCCGGCTTATTAGCCAAATCATCCCGCCCCATTTCAATCGCCTTTTCCTTTTGAGCAATTTCCGCTGGGATTTCCTCGATGCTAACATACTCAACATTGGGACAAGCAGCCACTTGCATAGCAGCATTCTTCGCCAATGTTTGAAACTCTTCATTTTTAGCTGCTGAATCAGTTTCGGCGTTAAGCTCTACTAAAACCCCAACTCGACCACCAGTGTGAATGTAGCTGTCTACGATACCTTCTTTACCTTCTGGGATGGCAAAATTGATAAAGCGACGTACCTGGATATTTTCACCAAGCTGGGCAATGGTTTGCTTGATAAACTGGTCTACCGTGACGCTTTGATCTTCAAGATAGGGCTGAGTCAATAAAGACTCTACACTATCAGCTGTGGCTGCTTGCTGGGCTAGGTTTTTCACGAGAGCTTTAAACGCTTCGTTACGGGCGACGAAATCGGTTTGGCAGTTAACTTCTATGAGTACACCAACCTCACCACCGGGTTGAATGTAGGTCTCTACTAGACCTTCTGCCGCAATGCGATCGCTTTTTTTCCCTGCCGAAGCAATGCCTTTTTGTCGCAGCCATTCTATAGATTTTTCTATGTCGCCTTCATTTTCCTTGAGGGCTTTTTTGCAGTCCATCATGCCTGCACCAGTTTTTTGGCGTAGCTCTTGGACAAGTTTTGCCGATATTTCCGCCATGTTGCCTTAATTCCTAACTTTACCTTGAGTTGTTATCGCTCACGGGTGTTGAGTATTTCTATCTTACTCAGGGCTGGGGAAGAAAAAGCTGTGAAATCTGATAGAGATGGTGAAATCAGAACCCCACCCCCGTCACCCCCTCCCCTCAAGAGAGGAGGGGGAATCATAATATACTTATTCTCATACTTGTTTCTTCCCCTTTGAACACTCAGCAACGCCAGATGCTGATTGATGATGATTATTCCTCGTCGTCAGAGGTGGAGTCAGCATCTTCGTACTCCTCGTACTCCTCGTCATACTCAGAAGCATCATAATCTTCGTATTCGTCAGTTTCTAGCTGACCGTGACGACCTTCATAAATTGCATCCGCCAATTTGCCAACTATCAGTTTAATTGATCTGATGGCATCATCGTTAGCTGGTATGGGAATATCTACTACGTCTGGGTCGCAGTTTGTATCTAACATAGACACAATAGGCAGTCCCAGTTTTTGGCATTCTTGAACTGCATTATATTCCCGCCGTTGGTCTACAATCACCACCACATCGGGTACTTTCCGCATGTTCTTAATCCCACCCAGGTATTTCTGAAGCTTCACCATCTCGCGACGTAACATAGAAGCTTCTTTTTTGGGTAGTAAATCTAGAGCGCCGTTTTCTTCCCGGCGTTCCAAATCTTTGAGACGGTCTGCTCTGGTTTTGATGGTCGCCCAATTGGTCAGCATTCCACCCAACCAACGCTGATTAATGTAGAAAGAGCCACAACGTGCCGCTTCTTGGGCAACGATTCCGGCTGCTTGGCGTTTTGTCCCCACAAACAGGAATTTCTTACCTTGTTCAGACTGCGATCGCATATAGCTATAAGCATCTTCCATCAACTGGGCAGTTTGCACCAAGTCAATGATGTGTACGCCATTGCGAGAAGTATAAATGTAGGGAGACATTTTTGGGTTCCAACGCCGGGTTTGATGCCCAAAATGTACCCCTGACTCCATCATTTGAGCCAATGAAACTACTGGCATATTTTTTTACTCCTATTCGGGTTAAACCTCCACCCAGTAGTATTTCCCCGGTGAGGAAACACCCGAATTACTGGATGTGCGAGTTTAGACAACCCTCCGAGCATATCACAATAAATGTACTATTTCAACTCAATTTTACTGGTTTCTGACTTGGGCGTAAGCAGCATAAACTCCCTTGACGTTGTACCAATTAAGGAAAATTCGGGCAACTTCCAAGGCTAACTGGGGTTTACCTAAGTTAATTAGCCACCGCAACAAAGGCGCCATAGTCCGCTCATTCAGTAAGCCATTCAGGGAGAGAACACCCCACAGTAAACGATGTAACCAGGTCATTTGAATCATCATTCGCACTTCCCAACAGGGATGCTTTTGATAAAATAAAACTCCCATGCGTCCGCGTTGAATTTCTTGGTCAATCAAACGGGGAATTTGTTCTAAGTTAAATGGTGGATGCCAATGATAGCCCACTGCTGCTGGACATTTAATTAGTTTTAGCCCCAGTTTTTTTAGTCTCACACCTAATTCTAAGTCTTCCCAACCATACAGTTGGAAGCTATTATCGAACATTCCCGCCTTCTCTAGCCAATGCTTGGGGATGGCTACGTTACCTGTAGCAAAAAAAGCCGCAGAAAAATCTGTGATTTTATAGGGTTCAGCCGTGGGTTCATGGAAATTGCAAGTATTAATTACTGCACCATATGTAAAAAAGCGATCTGCTTCCTGTAGCCTTTCCCGATCGCTTCCTAGTTTTTTGCGCCCCTGCACCAGCGCCTCCCCATGGG
>NZ_JANQDF010000159.1:0-18112 GCF_029891675.1 Anabaenopsis tanganyikae CS-531 | reverse complement strand
TCACCTTACAAGGGTAGGTTTTTAATATGATCTGTGAAGGTAAGACCACCGAAGACAAGGAAGGAAAGTGGACAAGGAAGATTTTATCCGGACAATGGTCTTTTAAGGGGCTATTTTTCTTACTAAGAATACAGACTTTGTACTGTTTTTCTCCCTTGTCACCTTGTCCACCTTGTCCACCTTGTCTTGTCCTTGTAAGGGGAGGGGACTGGATTTAATCAATTAAATGGGGTGATAAATGGGGTAAAGATGTGATAAAAATTACGGATGAAAACTTATCAAACAACCTCTTAGAAGTATCCTTCTGCTTGTGATATTCTGCTAATACTTGGGGTTTAGTTGAAGCAAGCACACAGTCAAAGCGACGCAACACCGTCATTGGTAACATTACACGCTCGTATTGCGGTGGCCGATCAGGACCCCGTAACAAGTCAGCAATTTGCCAAATGAAGTTGGAGAGTTGGTGATGGTCTGCCATTACGTTATCTATGTTGATCTGCCTATTATATCTACTTTTCAGGTAAGCAGAGCATAATAATAAAACAGATTGCACAGGCAATGGCACTATGTCAAGAGTGGGGATGGTGGAATACCTGAGATTATATTGAGAAAAGCGACATTTAATGTGAGAAAGTACAGCAATGTACAACAATGGAGAATAGGAGACTCGAACCCCTGACCTCTGCGGTGCGATCGCAGCACTCTACCAACTGAGCTAATTCCCCAAGGGAGTGGAGAGTAAAAAACCCTCACATATATATCATATTTTAGCACCCAGGGGCGGTAAGTTTGATATCTTTTTGTAAAAAAACTTCCTGGACTCGTTCTAATTCCAAATCATACAAATAATCCACAGTCCAGTTACAGCGACGCTGGAGCATATGGAATGGGTAGCTGTGAGCCACCCCAAGTACTTGTATGTGGGCTTGTTTAGCCGCTGCGACACCCACCGGGGTACCTTCAACTGCTAGACATTCAGCGGGTTGGAGATGGAAATCAGGGTATAATTGATTGAGACGTTCCACAGCCAGCAGATAAGCATCGGGTTGAGACTGGGTGGCGCTCAGGTCATCATCGGCGATCATGACAGAGAAATACTCCGACAGCAAAGCCCGTTCTAATACTAGTTCTATTTCCTGGCGAATTGCACCACTGATTAAGGCGAGCTTGACAGTTTGGCAATCATCAGGGGAAATACTGAGCGATCGCACCTGGTTAATAAAATCTAGCACACCTGGATATAAAGGCAGTTCGGGGATGTTTTCCAGTTGCTGGACATAGGCTTGGGCTTTCTGGTGTAGGAGTTTGTTGACATACTCCTCACTAACCACCCTACCACGAGAACTGAGCAACTCTTGTAAATAAGTGCGATCGCTCCTGCGGTATAAAGCCTGGTATTCACCCAGCTTCTGGGGTTGGAGATTTTCTTGGATGAGAATTTCATCTATTAATTGTGAGTGAATCTGCTCATGATTAATAATCACACTCTTAAAATCAAATAAAACTGCCTTTAAACTCATCTTGTTATGCCAAGCCCTGGAGATGCAAAGTCCTGCCAATTATTATTATCTATTGTGCGCGTTTTTTGGTAGCCATACCAAAAAACGCGCACAGTGCCCCTGGTTTCTAACTATGGGGGTGTAGTGCGCTAGGGACTTGGGTCGCATTCCTAAAAATCGTCTGTAAAAATATTAGCTTTAATGTATAATTTTACTACGAGGTGATGCAAGTGTTTAATCTGACTTACGAATTTAAGCTCAAACCAACTCAACAACAAATAGCAATATTTGAAGAATGGTTAGAAACCCATCGACGGGTTTACCGGAACTTGGCGGGAGCGTGAAAGCCCCTGAGAAGCAGCAACGCAGTTGCGTACTTCGTGCTTTAGACAGGGGATGAAACGCGACTTGGTAGGCTTCAGCCTGCTGTGTCCCCTTCGAGTTTTAGGCTATCAATCCAATCTTCAATTAAAGCAGTGATAGTTTTATCCTTTTGAGCAGCATATAAATAAAGTTTATTTCTTCTCCGCTCAGATAGACGTATTGTTAATGTTTTTCTCTTCATAATTGACATACATTGTTAGTATTTAATGTTAGTAAATATCAAGGAGGTGAAAACAATGTATGGATGTCAGCAAAACTTAGTTAACCCAGATAATGAACTTAGAGCAGTCCTTGAGTTTATTTGCTCAGAGTCCCATAAACTGACAAATTGTGGTATCTACTACGCTCGTCAGTTATATTTCAAAACTAGGAAGTTGATTGGTAAGTACGATTTAGAGAAAGAATATAAGACGAATAAACATTATCAAGTTTTGCACTCTCAAGCAGCACAACAAATTTTGAGGTCTGTAGCAGAATCATTCAAGTCTTTTAAGGAATTAGATAAGAAGTACAGCAAAGGTGAATTGCATTTTAAGCCCAAGCTACCGAAATATCGTAAGGGTGCAGGGTATTCACTTGTGACCTACCCAAAGCAAGCATTAAAACTTGTTGGTGATCATATAAAAATACCGCTGGGTAATACTGTTAAATGTTGGTTTAAACTTGATAGTTTCTTGCTGCCAATGCCTTCAAACCTAAAGTTTACAGATATTAACGAATTAAGAATACTACCAAGAAACCGATGCTTTTATGCCGAATTTGTCTATGAGCAAAATTCATCACCAAAAATTAATTTTAATCCTCAGTATGCTCTAGCAATTGACCCTGGCATTAACAACTGGTTAAGCTGTGTTTCTAATGTTGGAACTAGTTTTATTGTTGATGGACGCAAAATTAAATCTCTTAACCAATTGTACAACAAGCGTGTTGCGTTCTTAAAAGAAGGTAAACCACAAGGATACTGGGATGAACAACTAGCCCACATCACAGAAAAGCGTAACCGACAAGTGAGAGATGCTGTAAATAAAGCAGCTAGATTAGTTGTTGACTACTGCATTAAATACAAAATTGGTACAGTTGTTTTTGGGTGGAATCAAGGACAGAGACAAGAAGCAAAGTTGGGTAAAACAACTCAATCTTTTGTACAAATACCAACAGCTAAATTGAAGGAACGAGTTAAACAACTGTGCGAATACTACAGCATCAAATTTGTTGAAACTGAAGAGTCCTACACCAGTAAAGCTAGTTTTTTAGATGGTGACTTTCTACCTATTTTCGGCGCAAAACCTGAAGGGTGGATACCAAGTGGAAAACGAGTAAAACGTGGAATCTACTGCACTGGTGCAGGTAAATTAATCAACGCTGATTTGAATGGTGCTGCGAATATTCTTCGCAAAGTAGAGACACAACTAGATTTAAATCTGGTCAAGGTCTGTAGGCGAGTTTTGACCCTCGCTACCAGATATCGCATCTGGGAAACCAAAACTAAAAAGCGGAGGGAAGCGGCTTTAGCCCTTCCCGTAGCAACAGTTTAGAATCCCCGTCCATTTATGGCGGGGAGAGGTCAAATAGTCAGAGACTGGGGATTAGTGGAAATTAATTTAGCCAAATCTTGCAAGAAAGCCGCAGCATGAGCACCGTAAATAATCCGGTGGTCACAGGTAATATTAACTTGCATCTGTTGACGCACAGCAAAGGAACCATCCCCTAAAGCTACCATTTGGGGACGGGATGCACCAATGGCTAAGATAGAACCTTGTCCGGGTGGTAAGATCGCATCAAAAGTGTCTACCCCAAACATCCCTAAGTTAGAGAGGGTAAATGTCCCACTGTTGTATTCTTCGGGTTGTAGTTGTTTAGCTCTCGCACGTTCTACTAAAGATTTCCAGGAGCGGGAAAGGGAATAAATATCTACCATGTCTGCATTTTGCAAAACTGGTGTGATTAATCCTCCATCATCCATAGCCACGGCTACAGAAATGTTAATACCAGAATGATAAACAATTCCTTGGTCTGAATAGCTGGCATTTAATAAGGGATGTTTTTGTAATGTTACCGCTACCGCTTTAGCCAGTAGGGCTGTCATGGTAACGCCCTTGGATTTAATTTGTTTGTAAAGTTGATCTAAGCCATCGGTGGTAATGGTGTAACCCACACGGAAAACTGGTACAGTCACACTGGCTACCATGTTCCTAACTACAGCATTTTGGAAGGTAGTTAAAGGTACTGTTTGACCAGGAACCATGGGCGCTGGGGCCGGGGACGGGGACGGGGACGGGGTGAAGGTAGGCGCTGGTGACGGGGTGAAGGTGGGCGCTGGGGTGGGTGTGGGCGCTGGTGGTTTAGCTTGATTGACAGATGATTGTACATCCTCGGCGACGATGCGACCGTAGGGACCGCTACCTTTCAGGGTGGTCAAATCAACCTTAAGTTCTTTAGCCAATTTACGGGCGCGGGGTGAAACTACGACTCTTCCTTCGCGGTGGTTAGAGCCATTTTGAGTAGCTAGGGCAGAAGATATACCAACAGGGGCTGTAGTCGCAACTGGTTCTGGTGTGGGGGTAGCGGTAACTGAGCCTGAGTTAGCCAAGGTTTTGGCGGTGGCGATTTCGGCTTCTGTTTCTGCTATGTAGGCGATCGCAGATCCTACTGGTGCGCTTTCACCAGCTGGTACGATGATGTGGGCTAGGTATCCTTCATAGAATGTTTCCACATCCATATCTGCCTTATCTGACTCGACCACCACCACGGTTTCCCCTTTTTCCACCTTATCCCCCGGCGATTTCACCCAGGAAACGATTTTACCTTCAGTCATGGTGGAACTCAGGGCTGGCATGAATACTTCGTGAATGCTCATATGGTGGTATCAGAATCGATGGTTTATGGACTTTAGCAGCTTTTGCCAGATTAAATTGTATCTTGGCTGGTTGAGTTTTCCCGTGGAAATTTTTTCTTTTCCCTGGTAAGAGATAGGTGGGCTAGTTTCCTCATTGTGGTACTTATTTACCAATTCATCCAGGAACCTGATGATCAGATTAGAGTCTATGGTATATAACAACTATAAATTTTTGCCAATGTTTCAATCATCAGCCCAAGTCTTCTATAAGTGAATACTTTGATGATAAATGTAATAGTTTTACATTCTCACTTACTCTGACCTCTGAAATGTAAGTGGTTAAGTTCAATTTCTTGTTTACTTTTATGTTGTTTAACAAGTGGAATGTTGTTTTAGTTTTGTTAGTAAATATCTTGGCTACTGCTTGCGCCGGGATGGATATGACCGAGGAACCACAATCGCCAACATTGGGAGACAATAGACCCGTTATACAACAGGAAGTTGCCAATGTGCAACATACTGAGGATGTCCCATTATATCCAGGGCGTTATCAATATCAAAGCATACCACTAGAAAATGTGAATGCCATTCTTCAAGGTAGTGATCCTGTGAGTTTAGCCTTAAATGTTTTAGAGGGTAAATCATTAGCTAGAGGTAAGCAGGAAGTAGCAGTCTTTTATCCCCAACCCAGACAAGCCTTAGTGGAAATCACGCACATAGATTCAAATAATTATACCATTAAGGCGATTAATTATCGAGTGGAAATGACCACCTTTGGGCGATCGCTGTTAAACAGCTCTCCCCCGATTTGGCAAGTTGTCTGGGCTGGGTCAAAAATAGAATGCACCCATGAAAGTAGCAATAAACAAAAGTTAGCTCAAAGTTGTGAATTTTGACCTGGGACTGTCAACCCCACCTAACATAAGATAAGTGGGGAATTAGTAGCACGACTGTTAAATGTCGCCGCGAATCTCTTGGATAACGCCATCGCGCAGCAGGATTTCTACCTGCATTTTACGAATCAAGTTATCACCCTGTTCAACACGGAAAAAGCCTTCCATTTGGAATTGATTCACTTCTTGCTCCAACTCCAGAAATTGTAATTGCTGGAGGTTTTGTAGCAGTTGATTTTTCTGCTCCAGGAGTTCAGTTTTCTTTTGATTGACTTGGCTGTGGATATTATCGATTTGTTGAAGGGTTTGGGGACTAGGGGGCTGTATAGCCTGCTTTTGAATGGACACAATGGCTCGTTGTCCTTCTAGATCAATCTGTTGCAGTTGCTGGTCACTTTGATTAATCTGTTGCTGTAGTTGCTGTTGTACTTCCTCCTTCCATAGGGGGGTAACAATGGCTTTGACATTGACAACGCGCTTGAGTAACAAATTGGGGTTGGAGACATCCATAAATCTTTCACGTTCACTCTATAAGTTAGCAGACAGAATACTCATCGGGTATACATCCGGTCAATAATCTCCTGATACCGTTCCGTGACTATGTGTCTGCGGATTTTCAGGGTTTGTGTCATCAAGCCATTTTCCAGAGAAAAAGGTTCGAGAATCAACCTGAAGGGGCCAATGCGGTCATCAGGACGATAACCAGGACGGTTTTGTACTTCCCGATTCAATTCTTGTCGAAACAAGTCCTGGATTATTTTACTCTCCAGATCAATAGATGTCCTCATCTGTTCCAGATTTTGAGTTTGTGCCCATTTTTCAAGGGCTTCGGTATTGGGGACAATTAAAGCGCCGATGCTGCGCTGATCTTGTCCCACCAGCATAATTTGATCAATGTAGGGCGATCGCAAACAAGCATCTTCAATAGGTTGTGGTTCGATATTTTCCCCATTGGTCAAAACAATCGTATCTTTAGCCCTCCCGGTGAGGACTAAATCATTATCTCGTGTCACCCAACCCAAGTCACCGCTATTAAACCATCCTTGACCATCAATAACTTTGGCTGTGGCTTCGGGGTTTTGGTAATAGCCCTGCATAACTTGGGGACCTTTCAAGAGTACCAAACCTTTTTTTCCAGGGGGTAACAAGTCTTTGCTTTCCGGGTCAACAATTTTGACTTCTGTACCAGCGATGGGCTGTCCAGATGAACCGCGGACATTATGCCAAGGACGGCGGGCGTTAGTCACAGGAGAGGTTTCTGTTAAACCGTAACCCTGCAAAATCTCCACGCCAATAATTTCAAAAAAGTTATCTATATGCTTGGGTAGCGCCCCACCGCCGCTAATTACTTGCTTGATGCGTCCCCCTGTGGCTTGGCGGACTTTGGCATAAACTAGGCGTTCTCCGAGGGTATGAAGGGGCAACAAAGCCAATGCTAGTATCTTAGAGGTGATTTTCTCTAAGCTTGAGGCATGAAGATGATTTAAACTTAGTCCTTGGGCAATGCGTTGTTTTTCGATATAGGTTTCACTGGCTGCTAGTAAAAACTTAATCAGGCGTTGCTTTTTGGCTGGTTGTTCCCGGAACTGTTTTTGCACTCCCTCATAAATCGATTCCCACAGACGGGGGACTGCAATCATGTAATGAGGTTTAAAGTCCTTCAAGTCCTGTTTGACAAAACGCAAGTTAGTATAAATTTGTGTACAACCTTGAGATAGTAAGAAATACTCCCCACTGCGCTCGTAACTGTGCCAAGAGGGGAGGATACTTAAGACGATGTCTCCCGGCTGTGGTTGTACTATTGTACCCAGGGTTTTGACTTGGTGTAACAAGTTGCTATGAGAGAGCATCACACCTTTGGGTTTACCGGTAGTCCCGGAGGTATAAATCAAAGTCGCTAGGGTATCTCCTGTGACCTGAACTGGTGTCAGGGGATGGTTAGCACCAATTTCTAATACCTGGGAGAATTTCCAGACTTTATCGCTGTCTTCTGGTGGTGTTTCCTCTGAGATTAAAATTATCAGTTCAATGGGTAGGTCATTCAGTCCGTCGCCAAGTTTATTGAGTGTGTTTAAGTCCTGCACTACTAGGGCGGTGCTACCACTGTTGGCAATAATAAATAGTAGTTCTGAGCGTTCGGCTTGGGAACTACGAACCGCATTCACTGCGCCAGCGGTCATTATCCCTTGATCGGCAATAAACCACCGCGGACTATTATCGGCTATTAAGGAAATGCGATCGCCTACTTTGACTCCTAATTTTTGTAACCCCGCTGCAAATTTTTGAATTTGCTCCCCTAACTGGCTATAGGTAATTACCACTTCTGGTGTATTGTGGGGATTGTGCAGAGCCACAATATCACTAAATTGTTTGGCTGCTAATGACCAAATTTCTGGTAGTGAAACCACATGACTGTAATCGACTAAACGCTGTAATTCTTGGCTTTCTCGCTTCGTAATCTTTGATAAATAAGCTGGTGTATCTGTACTGTTATTCACAATTCATATCCTCTATTGTTTTAGTAAACGGTTGATTTATTGATTGTTCTGACCTGAGCCTATATTACTAAATAGCTTTACTCTTCAGTGATTGGCTGTAATGCATAGCCTACTGTCTGAGGTATTTCAGCATTTCAACGGTTGTATTGATAAAAATCTATGTTACAGTAAACATATATAAGCTAAAGACGATGGATAGACTGGATAATCTATTGCTTTAGTTATCTTGACTGCCAAAAGCCCAAAAACCTATTTTTTTTTGATGGGGGTGAGTACCCATAAATTTCATGGATGTTTTATTGCTAACTCTCCTCAATGCTGCTGCTTGTTTAGTATTACCTAAATTAGCATCGAAAATTCTAGGCACAAAAGATACTCAAACACTAGCCAAAGGGTCAACATCATCTCAAGCCAGAATTGAAATCACTAGTTTCCCCTACTGTACCAGTTACGTGTTAACGGGTAAAGAATTCTGCAAGTTTAGACCTCAATTCTGCGCCAAGTGTTCCCAATACTGATCTCCCCGACCAATCTCTGCATAAATCTTGCTCATTTTTTCACATGAAGATGTTGGTAGATAGCGATCGCGTAAGTGCTATCGAGGATCTGTGGAGGGGGGTAAGATACCCGACTTCTTAGATAATTAAAGATAATCTCATATGATTTGTCCAGAAGTCGGGGATCTGTGTGACACCGAAGATCATGTATTTGATTATGTTCACCCGATGCGCTGGCTTTTAGGTGAAAATAATAGATAGTAAAAACAAATTTTTGATGCGCGGATAATATATGAATTTCATGGATGGTCTATTGCTGACACTGCTAAATACTATCATCTGTATTACCCTCCCCGCCTTTGTCTGTGTAATCACTAATAAAGGACAAAACCAGAAAGTATCAAAGCGTGGAATGATATCGCCAACCTCTAGCGGTAAAATTTCTCGTGCTATTGATGCAGCCTAAGATAAAATCAATAGAAGACAGATACGCGATTTCTACCAGAAATCGCCTATTTAAGTTAATTAAACGACTAAAATCAACAAAACCCCAAGCATTACTGACGATTTTGTCTTCGCCATTTTTCCCTGACTAAGCGAATTTCATCAAAAGTATAGTTTTCTCCTAATTGTTGTTTAATCGGGGTGAGAGAAACATCACCCAAAATCTCTAAAACTTGCCAAATTTTTTGTTGATGTTCTAGGGGTACTAACTGATTTAAATCTACAGGCTGATTTTTAGCCATTAACTGAGAAAGGTGGGTAAAAATTGTCGAGGGGTTAAGATTGCGTTGGCGAGCAATTTCGGCTACACTCAAACCTTGTTGGTGTAGTCTTAATGTGGTTAACTCGGTATCATTAGGTAAGTTCTTAAGAGCTAGAGTACCTGGAGAATCATGTTTTGTGGGTGATATACCTTTTTCTCGACGGTAGGCGGTGATTTCTGCGAGGAATTTTTCACCATACTGGGCGAGTTTGTGACTACCTACCCCAGAAAGTTTACCAAATTCTGTTAAGGATTGGGGTTGTACCTGGGCCATTAACCGGAGGGTAGAATCTTGAAAGACAACGTAGGGCGGTACAGACTGTTCATCAGCTAGTTGCTTGCGCAGCGATCGCAACCGTAGTAATAATAGTTCTGTTTGGGCTGTTTTGTCACCCTCTGATACGGGAGAGATTTTTTGCGCCACAGGAACAGCAATCAAAACTTGGCGCTGTCGCTTCATCACTTCCCAACTCAAAGCATTCAGCTTTAAAACCGAGTAACCATCGTTGGTTTGCTGTAACAACCCTTGATGTAACAGAGAACGCCCTAAAATGCGCCATTCATCTACAGTTTTATCTTTCCCAATCCCGTAGGTAGAGAGTTTGTCGTGTTGATTTTGGGTAATTTTTTTACTTTTACTTCCCCGCAACACATCAATAATGTGTAGCATTCCAAATCTTTCTTGACAACGGGCCACACAAGATAAAAACTTCATGGCTGCAATTGTCCAGTCTTGTACAGGTTTGGGATAACGACAGTTATCACAGTTACCACAATTACCGGGAAAACGTTCACCAAAATAACCTAGTTGAATTGTCCGCCGACAGTCTGTACCTTCAGCATAATCAATTACCTGGCGTAGCTGTTGTTTGGCAATTAATTGTTCTTGAGGGTCAGTTTTTTGCTCAATACTCCACTCAATGGTTTTAAGATCACCAAAACTAAAGAACATGGTACAACGTGAGGGTTCACCATCTCTACCCGCTCGCCCAGATTCTTGATAATAACTTTCTAAATTCCGTGGTAAATCAGAGTGAATGACTAACCGGACATCAGGTTTATTAATTCCCATCCCAAAGGCGATAGTAGCAACGATGACACGCACATCATCGCGAATAAATCGAGTTTGATTCTTACTGCGTTCCTCATCATTTAAACCAGCATGATAGGGTAAAGCGGTAATTTGATCATGTTGCAGTTTAAATGTGAGTTCATCAACTTTTTTCCGGGTCAGACAATAAATAATCACTGAACCGTCAGTTTCCCGAATCATTTCTAAGATTTCGGCGTATACAGTTTTAGATTTAGGCCGAACTTCGTAATAAAGATTTTGCCGGTTAAAGCTAGCTAAGTGAATACTAGGTTGCTTTAACCCTAATTGTTGAATTATATCACTACGGACGCGATCTGTGGCTGTAGCGGTGAGGGCGATGGTGGGAACATCTGGATAGCGGTGACGTAGGGATTTTAACTGGCGATATTCTGGGCGAAAGTCGTGTCCCCATTCGGATACACAATGAGCTTCGTCAATGGCGAAGGTAGAAATACCAATTTGGTGATGTACTAAGTCTAAAAATGGCAGAAATCTTGAGCTTAATAAACGTTCTGGGGCTACATAGAGTAGTTTAACTTTGCCGTTACGGATGGCTTCCTCACGCGATCGCACTTTGTAGGGATTGAGGCTACTATTGAGAAATGTAGCAGAAATATTATTATTTCTCAGTGCTTCTACTTGGTCTTGCATCAGAGCGATTAACGGCGAAACCACTACCGTTAAGCCTTTTTTCATCAAGGCTGGTAACTGAAAGCACAATGATTTACCCCCACCTGTCGGCATTACCACTAATAAATCCTGATTTTGCAGCGCATCTTCAATAATTTGTCGTTGTCCGGGGCGAAAATTATCGTAACCAAAATGGTATTTTAACGCTTGTTCGAGGTGGGGGTACTGAAGCATAACGATGGATTTACGTGCTAAGACTTGAAAATTTTAACTTAAATCCCCGGTAAGCAAAAAGTTAGAGAAGTGAAGCCTTAGCTTCACCTCTGTGGGTTTTAGCTAAATTCTGCCGATGTTATGCAGTCCTAAAATTATACCTACTCCCAAAAGATGACCAAAGGCTGTAGTTGCTAGTACCGCAGGTAAACCAAAACCGCCAAATAAATTGGCTGCGGGGAGAGATGGCCCAACGCTGGGGTACTTGATGGTAAGTTTTCCCAAGGCAACGGCGATAATGTTGGCTACAATCATAATACCTGCAACGGTGGGACTCCATTCTAGGGGTGTAGTTACAGCAGCGATGATAGTGGAAGGTAACACCGGATTAGCTCCTAAAATTCTAATGGCTAGAAATATAATTGAAATATTTCCCTGGTAATTTCAACAAAAAAACGGCTTTTGCATCAATACTTAACAGTTATTCTTAATCCTTAATCTTAGAGGTTGTTTGATAAGTTTTCAACAGGTAATTTTTATTTTAGGGAACAGGGAACAGGGAAGAGGGAACAGGGAACAGGGAACAGGGAACACAGGGAACAGGGGAACACGGTATGGCTAACGCCACGCTATCGCTATCGACTTCGCTCACCGACCGCACAAAAAACAATAAAATCCAGTCCCCTCCCCTGACAAGGGGAGGGTTAGAGAGGGGTCAAATAATATTCGATACACTAATCATCACTTGACCAACATCCTCCTAAATATGTGCAAATCTTCATATTCCCTCTAAAGTTATTGACAAGAGTTTGTATTAGTGATGGAATATGTTTAGGGAGCTATTGCAAAATATATTCATTAAAATGGGAATATTCAAGTTGTGGTTGCCAAGGCGATCGCACCAAAATGTCACAGGGGAATTAGGGAGGGGCGATCGCCTATTAGTAGTAACTGTATTGCTACTAGTAGGACTGGTGCTAGTCACCGGAATTTCCCTGTCATTGGGCGCAGTAGCCATGACCCCCAATCAACTGTGGCTAGCATTAATACGCCGGGGTGATGAACTCTATCAAACAATTCTCTGGGATCTGCGCCTACCGCGCACCCTAGCCGCCCTGCTGGTGGGTGCCGCTCTGGGAATGTCCGGGTCATTACTGCAGGGAATGCTGAAAAACGGGCTGGCGAGTCCGTTCTTACTGGGAATTTCTGCGGGTGCTGGTTTAGCGGCGGTAGCTATGCTCAGTTTAGGTGTATTGCAGACCTGGATACCTTTAGGGGCTTGGATGGGGGGCTTATTAACAACTATTCTTGTTTATTTCCTAGCTTACCGTCGTGATGGAATTTCCGTAGAAAGATTGATTTTAGGGGGAGTTGCTGTCAGTTCCTTGTTTGGTGCAATTCAGTCTGTGTTGTTACTCATAGCCGAAGATGGTCAAATACAAGCGGCCTTAAATTGGTTAATTGGTAGTTTGAATGGGCGCGGTTGGAGTGAGGTAACTATTTCCGGGTCCTATATTAGTGTCGCCCTCTTAGGGGGATGCTTACTAGCGCGTGCGGTTAACTTGTTGAACCTGGGTGACGAGTTAGCCACAGGACTAGGTGTTTCTGTATGGCGATCGCGGATTTTAATTGGTGCTACCGCCACACTGTTAGCAGCGGGAGCGGTAAGTATAGGGGGTTTAATTGGTTTCGTGGGTTTAATTGTTCCCCACGGAATCCGCCTGATCGTAGGTACAGATTACCGTGCTGTTTTACCACTAAGCGCAATAGGTGGGGCTTTAGTTCTCAGCTTTGCAGACTTACTGTCTCGGTTGGGTGCTGTAGAAATTCCCGTGGGAGCAGTCACAGCTTTACTGGGTTCTCCCTTATTTATCTATCTCCTGTATCGCCGCAATGTGTAATTAAAACTTTCAAGTTGTCAGAGGTGTCATAAGAGTGAAACAACATCCCTTGCTGTTCAGCATAATTATGCTGAATCTGTTTGTCATGCCCACAGTATTAGCAGAATCTGGTAATACTAGCATTTCTGGTGAAACAAAAACTTATTTACTGACTCAAGAACCTATTTCAACTCCCTCGGATGCTCAACCAGAGGAAGAAGAAACCTGTCCCCCTGATTTTGATCCCAAAGACCCAGAATTTAAAGATTGCGTTGAGGAAACTCAAAGCGGTGATTCCGAGATAGAAATTACCGTCACCGGAACCCGCACACCCAGAGCAGTTGTAGATTCACCGGGAACAATTAGCATCATTGATGAGCAAAAAATCCAGAGGGATTTTATCGAGGATATCAAAGATTTAGTCCGCTACGAGCCGGGAATATCTGTACGTAATCGCCCGGTGCGTACTGGTCCTGCGGGGAGTGGTAATTCCAGTATTAATATTCGGGGAATTGAGGGGAACCGAGTTTTAATTCAGGTTGATGGGGTGAGAGTCCCCGATATTTATGCTAATACTGGCCGTGATTTAGTCGATTTTGACTCAATTCAAAGGGTGGAAATTATTCGCGGTCCTGCTTCTACCCTATATGGTAGCGATGCTTTAGGGGGTGTAGTCTCTTTCATTACCAAAGACCCAGAGGATTATCTGAGTGTTTTTGGTCGTCCACTTTATGTGGGTGGTAAAACCAGTTATGACAGCACCGACTCTAGTTTTGCGCCCTCGGTGACCTTAGCAGGTAAGGAAGAAAACCTATCAGGTTTATTGCAATATACCCGTAGGGATGGTAACGAAGCTCAAAACTACGACGGATTAGCTCCTAATCCCCAAAATGTTGATAGTCAGAACCTGTTCAGTAAGGTAGTTCTGCAAGCTAACGATCATAATATTTTCCGGTTGACAGGAGAATGGTTTGAAAGTAGGCTGAATACCCAAGTCAAGACTGCTGAGGGATTTAGCAGTTTTACTCGTACTACCACTGTCAGTCAAGTAGCTGAGGATTTCACCAGTCGGGGACGCATCAGTTTAAGTCATGAGTATACTAATCCTGACTTAGGCTCATTTTTGCAGTCAGTGCGATCGCAGATGTATTACCAAACTGCTGAAACCACAGAAGATGTAGAAACCCGTACTGTTAACAGTGCTAATCAGAATTTGCGCCGCATCTTAGAAACTGGTTTTAACCAAGATATAATTGGTGGTGATGTTCAATTTACCAGCAAATTTTTGACAGGGGATGTTAGTCATCGCCTAGTTTACGGTTTTGATTTGTTCAACACTTCCACTAGTCGCCCTAGAGATTCAACATTATTTAATGAAACACTGGGAACGAGTACGAAAACTGTTAGCAGCGAACTTTTCCCTAACAAGACTTTTCCTGATACTGACACCTTGAGAGGTGGGATTTACCTTCAAAATGAAATCGAATTTGCTGATGGTCGGATCACCTTAATTCCAGGGGTGCGTTACGACTATTATCAACTCAGGCCTCAGACTGAGGATGTTGCTTTTAGTAATATTAATACGCAAAATTACGAAGTCAAGGGCTTTTCAGCTTCCGCAATCTCACCAAAATTAGGTCTAATTGCCAAAATCACCCCAGAAATATCATTATATGGGCAATATGCCCGTGGTTTTAGAAGTCCACCTTACGATAATGCAAACATTGCCTTTACTAACTTTGCTTTTGGTTATACTATTTTACCAAATGCTGATTTAAAACCGGAAACAGTTGATAGTTATGAACTCGGTATTAGGGCTAATTATCCTCAAAGTAGCTTTGGTCTGACTGGTTTCTATAATCACTACAATAACTTTATTGATGCTAATGTCGAACTTAGTGATCCTCTTGTGATTAGTGGTAGACCTGTGCGTCAATTCCAATCCCAAAATATTAAAGGGGCGAAAATTTCCGGTTTAGAAGCTAGGGGAGAATATCGCTTTACAAGGTCTCCGGGTGGTTTAAGTGTGTTCGGAACCTTAGCTTATGCTGTGGGGGATAACTTAGAAACAGACCAACCCCTAGATTCCATAGATCCATTGAAGGGGATTATAGGATTGCGTTATCGTTCACCCGAAGAGATTTGGGGCGCAGAACTAACTACCACCTTAGTCGCGGCTCAAGATAGGGTAAGTAATGAAGACTTTTTTAAACCCGAAGGTTACACTACTGTGGATGTGCGCGGTTTCTACCAGTTCAACCCTAATACCATTCTCAATCTGGGAATTTTCAACTTATTGAACCAAAGATATATAGAATGGTCTGATGTGCGGGGTGTAAATAGCAATGACCGTCTACTAGATTTATATACCCGACCCGGAATTAACTTTGCTGCGACTGTGAGTGTACGTTTTTAGAGGTTGTTTTATAAGTTTTCAACAGGTAATTTTTATCTGAGGGAACAGGGAACAGGGAACAGGGAACAGGGAACAGGGAACAGGGAATGGGGAATGGGGAATGGGGAATGGGGAATGGGGAACAGGGAATGAGGAATCGGGAATGGGGAATGGGGAATGGGGAATGGGGAACCGAAACAATCAAATCCAGTCCCCTCCCCTTACAAGGGGAGGGTTAGGGTGGGGTCAAACAATAGTTGATACACTAATCATAACTTTTCAGGCATCCTCTTAGAATTAAAGGACTTTTCGGTAAACTAATCAAAATCATGGATCAAAAAAAATTTGTAATAACTTGGGCTATCCTGTTGAGTATATTACTAACAGCTTGTAATCAGCCCATCCCCCCACAACCACCAACAACACCTGTAAATGTAAACCAAACACCCCAAAAATCAGCACAAAGAATCGTCGCCCTCACGTCTTTAACTGCTGATATTATTTATCAACTGGACTCTACAAAATTAGTGGGGATTACAGGTGGTAGTTTACTCAATAAAGACTCCCGGTTTCAGGGTTTACAAAGAGTCGCTCAGGGTCAAACTCCTGCGGACTTAGAGAAAATCCTAGCCCTCAAACCAGATTTAGTCATCGGTGCTCAAGGTTTTTCTGACCAGACGCTCCAACAGCTGGAAAAACTGGGAATTAAGACTTTCTCTACTAGGGTTAATAGCTGGGAATCTCTCCAGGAACTAACTAAAACTCTAGCTGGTTTTGTGGGTGCAGACCCGACTCCGTTATTAAATCGTTACGAGGGGTTTTTACCCAAAGGGAAAAAAAACAGTAATTCTACTCTAGTGCTGGTCAGTCGTCAGCCAATTTTAACACCTAACAAAAATAGCTGGGCGGGAGATTTATTACGCCAGTTTGGGGTTAACAATTTAGCCGCAGACCTACAAGGGACAAGCCCTATAGGTGGTTATATTACTCTGTCTGCTGAGAAAATTTTAGCAGCTAATCCCGAAGTGATCATTTTAATTAGTCCTCCCCAAGGAGGGTCAGAAAACGCTCTTTTAGATGCTTTTAAACAGGAAGGCTTTTGGCAAAAATTGTCAGCTGCTAAAAATAACCAAGTTTATGTGTTTGACTATTATGGATTGGTGAATGCGGGTAGTATAGATGCTATCGAAAAAGCCACTCAGCAACTGGCGCAAGTTTTAGCAGATTGACCCTTGGGGGCGATCGCCGACAAAATCATCTACACTCAAGGTAAGACTGATTATTCCAGCCTGTATTATGTCCTCAATTATCGATTCTTTGCCACCTGCTCTTGCTAAAATCGTCCAACGCTTTCAACGTGCGAGTGACCCGAAGCGGCGTTACGAGCAATTAATCTGGTATGCTCAGAAGTTAACAGACTTTCCAGAAACTGGTAAAGTACCAGAAAATAAGGTTCCTGGCTGTGTATCTCAGGTTTATATTACCGCTGCCTTAGATGATGGTAAAGTTGTATACCAAGGTGATTCAGATTCCCAGTTAACCAAGGGATTAGTAGGGTTGTTAGTGGAGGGTTTAAATGGACTCACTCCCACAGAAATTGTGCAACTCACCCCAGACTTTATTCAAGAAACCGGCTTAAATGTGAGTCTCACACCTTCTCGAGCTAATGGATTTTATAATATATTTAAGACAATGCAAAAAAAGGCTCTTGAATGTAAGTTATAGTTCCTAGCTTCCCTTTGTTACACTAAAAGCAGGTCAGCCAATGTCAACTAACCTAGTGTCAACCTATCAAAATATAGTGGGAGCGTTTCATCCCCTACGCTTTAGCGAGGGGATGAAACGCGACTCAACAGGATTTATCCTGTCGTATCCTGACTACAAAAAAAACTTATTTTAACAGACCAATTTTAGCACAAAGCATGAAAGCTAGATATCAGTACAGATTTTACCCGACAGACCAACAGCAACAGAGTTTAGCTCGGTTGTATGGTTGTGTTAGAGTTGTCTGGAATGATGCTCTAGGTTTGTGCAAACAATCTGAAAAGCTGCTTGGGTACAACAAACTCTCGGCAATGCTAACCCAAGCTAAAAAGACTGAAGCAAGAAAATGGCTATCTGATGTTTCTTCAGTGCCATTACAACAGTCTCTTAGGTGTTTAGATGTTGCTTACAAAAACTTTTTCAATTCCCTTAAAGGTAAGAGAAAAGGTAAAAAGGTTGGTGTCCCTAGGTTTAAAAAGAAAACCAACTCACAATCAGCAGAGTTTACTAAAGCTGGGTTTTCTATAAAAGATGGAGTAGTTTACATAGCTAAAATTGGGAATATCAAACCAATTTTGTCAAGAGAACTACCATCTGAACCTAGCTCAGTTACAGTGATTAAGGATGGCGCTAACCGCTATTTTCTTAGCTTCGTTGTAGAAGTAGAACCCAATATTACTGTTGCTAAAAACCAAAGCATAGGTATTGATTTAGGACTCAAGACTTTTGCTGCAATGAGCGATGGAGAAAAAGTTTTAAGCCCT
>NZ_JANQDF010000158.1:0-17502 GCF_029891675.1 Anabaenopsis tanganyikae CS-531 | reverse complement strand
AAACTATACTTATGTTGACAAGCATTGATATAAGTGAGTTAAGAAAATCGCCCACTTGATATATAATCCTACGATATCAAGTATTGAATTAAGACTATTGCCAACGCGAAAACCAAGCAATGATAGCGGTAGTCTTTCTTGTAAATCTTAACTTGAGAAATATCGCGTCTGGCTAAGGCGTGCAAGTCTACACCAGGGATAACCGCTCCCATGCTCCCGTTGAAGTAGAAAGTAAAGTCTAGCTTTGTCTAGGTTTTATATAGCAGAAAATGGGAAATTAACCATTACAAAACTTTAAATACAGACATCATGGCAAAAATCCAGTTTTGCAGAGGAATCGACGAGGAAGTAATTCCAGAAGTACGCTTAACCCGCTCGCGCAGTGGCGACAGTGGGACAGCAACGTTTATTTTCACCAATCCGCGCATTTTAGATCAAGGTAACACGGAGGAAATCACCGGGATGTACTTGATTGACGAGGAAGGAGAAATTATTACCCGAGAAGTTAAGGGTAAGTTCATCAACGGGAAGCCAGAAGCCTTAGAAGCTGTTCATCTGATGAAATCTGCTGCAGAATGGGAGCGCTTTATGCGCTTCATGGAACGCTATGCGGCAGAAAATGATTTGGGATTTAACAAGGCTCAATAGATATCCGATATACAGCAGATTTCATCTGAGTAGGTACAAGGGCGGGCAAGATGCCCACCCCATAGAAGTTTTATCATTTGATGGAATTGGTATAACGCAACCGACAAGATACATTTAATCTGACACTTGCGTAAGTCCTATAATCAAAAAAACTCCCTATATTAGGGAGTTTGTATTTTGTTAAATGATTTTCTCAAAAGTTGTGAAATTTTAAAAAGTGGCGATCGCTACACAAATAACAGCCAAAATGCCAGCGATCGCATAAAATACCCTTACCACTTGTAATTCCGACCACCCGCTTAATTCTAGGTGATGGTGTAGGGGAGCCATTTTCAATAAACGCTTTCCTTTCCCATCAGGACCCTTGGTAGCTTTGTAATAACCCACCTGGGCAATAACTGAAATAGTTTCCACAAAGAAAATACCACTGAGAATAAACAGTGCTACCAAACTATTAGTTAGTAAAGCTACAGCAGCTAAAGCTCCGCCCAGTGCTAAGGAACCAGTATCACCCATAAACACCCGTGCTGGGTTACGATTATGGGCTAAGAAACCTAAACAACCGCCACTTAATGCGGCACAAAAAACCATTAATCCCGGGTAAGCGGGGGCGATAACAGAACCTAAGCCTAATAAAGCGATGGCCACGGTTCCCGCTGCTAAACCATCAACACCGTCAGTTAAATTAGTTGCATTACTTTCTGCGACCAGGACAAAGCCAGCCAAAGGCCAGAATAAATATCCTAAAGGTAGTGTAAAGCTCACCCAGGGTAAAGCAATATTTGTAATTTGAGAATTATGATTAAACATCAGCCACAGACAAAACAGGGCTGCAAATACAATTTGCAAAGCCAGTTTCATTTTGGGTGATATCCCTTTATTTGATTTGCGACGCAGAATTTGCCAGTCGTCAAGCCAACCTACAAATCCATAACTGAGAGTTAAAGCACAGACCCCAAGGACTTCTGTGGCAAAATTAGATAATATACAGGCGATCGCCACAGATACCGGTACAAAAAATATACCCCCCATAGTTGGCGTACCAGCTTTCTTTAAATGGGCTTGTGGTCCATCTTCGCGGATAATTTGGCCAGTTTTCCAGGCTTGTAACATTGGGATTACTAAAAATCCCATAGCAGATGTACTCAGCGCTCCTAGCAACAATGGTAACGTAAGTGACATACCTTGCCAGGGCGTTCTCTGTCCTAGCCAATCCAAGCTCAATGCTGCTACACTGAGGGCTATAACTAAACCAAAAGCTAAGCTAATACCCGAAATATTTGACCCTTGGTTAGGAGATAATTTAGCGTCCACAGAAATTTCCTTCACTCCACACTTAACAGAACATAGATATTACCCAGCACTGCACGGAAAAACCGAGATAAATTTCTGACAAAAACATCAATGAGTTTTGATTTGACTTTTTCGCCGATGTGCTATGGTAATACTACCCAGGTTGACTAGGCTAGTCTTCGTCTACGCCAAGATCACTACCATCATCAATGTCGTAATCATCTATTCCGTCTTCTGAACTCAAGAAATCTGATATTTCTTCTTCTTGTTGTGAATAGTCGGTTTCTTGAACAGTACGCGCTACAAGCCTTCCTTGATTTTGTAACCAGTCCAACATAGAAGATTCTTGCTTTAATGGAATTACTGGCGCACGTTGGTTCCGGGGTTCTTCACTTAATGGAGAGTTCAGCATATCTACCAAAACACAAAAAGATCATGTAACTAGACATTAAGAAGTCTATCACTGACAAGGGATATTTTAATTATCCATTCAAGTCGTAGTTAATAAATCCGTAAACTGGCAGAAATAATTTATTGAATAGTCTTATAAGAACCACCCAAATTGCACGAGTATCATGTCATAATCTATACTGTTGGCTGAAAGTAGATCAATCCTGATGATTTTTGAGGTGATAGACCATGCTCGGTAAAGCTAATCTCATTGATGCGATCGCCGGTACTAATCGCGGTTTACTAGCCACTGAACCACAAAAACAAGCTATCTTAGCAGCCATCGCCAATTTAGAAGACTTCAATCCTACCCCTCGCCCCTTAGAAGCGACGGATTTACTCAATGGTGATTGGCGGTTAATCTATACAACCAGTAAAGCTCTCCTAAACCTGGATCGCATACCGTTATGTAAGCTGGGACAAATTTATCAGTGTATCCGGGTCAACACTGGCAGTATTTACAATATAGCCGAGATTTATGGCTTACCTTATCTGGAAGGATTAGTAAGTGTAGTTGCCAAATTTGAACCAGTTTCGGAGCGACGTGTACAAGTCAAGTTTGAGCGATCCATTTTGGGTTTAAAACCTTTAATCGGTTACAGTTCTCCCGCCAGTTTTATTCAACAAATTGAATCCGGTAAAAAGTTTACGGCTATTGATACCTCCTTAAACAGCGAGCAACAGCAAGGCTGGCTAGATATTACTTATATAGATAGTGATTTACGCATTGGCAGGGGTAACGAGGGTAGTGTGTTTGTTTTGAGTAAAACATAAATCTTATTACATCCGTTGCATTTGCCAACGAAAATACCCTGCCTTCGGTTTTTTGTCAAGATGGGTCTGATACCTTGTCAGGTTTCGGCTGTCAATGGAGGAATACTTAACCCCGTTTCAGATAAATAACTTAACAAAGCCTCTAGGAAACAGCTGGACAATGTAAAGTGAAATCAATTAGCCCTAATATATCCATCATTAAAAGGGAAGATACTTATGGTTCAACGTGGTTCTAAAGTGCGTATTCTCCGCCCCGAATCCTACTGGTTTCAGGATGTAGGCACAGTGGCTTCTATTGACCAAAGCGGCATTAAATACGCAGCAATTGTCCGGTTTGATAAGGTGAATTACTCTGGTCTCAACACTAATAACTTTGCCCTAGATGAATTACTTGAGGTAGAACCACCAAAAGCTAAAGCTAAAAACTAAGCGGCAGAGCAATAAAGGTAATAATTTGATGGGATGCTGAATGATATAGCTTAAATCCTATATCATTCACCAGCCTACCCTCAAAGGTAAACGATATAGCTTAAATGCCTGAACTGCCTGAAGTTGAAACAATCCGCAGGGGTCTAAACCAATTTACCCTGCACCGCAAAATTACGGGTGGGGATGTGTTGCTAAACCGCACCATTGCCTACCCGTTTTCTGTAAATGAGTTCATTTGTGAAATTACAGGAAGTGCGATCGCCGCTTGGCATCGTCGTGGTAAATATCTTTTAGCGGAACTCACCCCCTCACCCCAGACTCCGTGGTTAGGGGTTCATCTCCGCATGACCGGACAGCTATTATGGCTACATCAAGACGAACCATTACACAAGCACACCAGAGTGAGGCTATTCTTTGAAAACCAGCAAGAATTACGCTTTGTTGACCAGCGCACCTTCGGTCAAATGTGGTGGGTTCCCCCAGGAGTAGCAGTAGAAAGTATAATTACCGGTTTAGGGAAACTAGCCGTAGACCCTTTTTCGCCTCAATTCACCCTTGAGTATTTCGCCGATAAATTACAAAATCGCCGCCGTCCTATTAAAACAGCACTATTAGATCAATCAGTGGTGGCGGGTTTAGGTAATATTTACGCTGACGAAGCACTATTTAAAAGTGGAATTTTACCTGTAACCCTGTGTATGGATTTGCAGTTACAGCAAATTCAACGTTTACACACAGCTATTATTCAAGTATTAGAAACCAGTATTGCAGCTGGGGGTACAACCTTTAGTAATTTCCTCAACGTTCAAGGGGTTAACGGTAATTATGGCGGTGTGGCTTGGGTATATAACCGCACTGGCGCACCCTGTCGAGTTTGTGGTACTCCCATAGAGCGAATTAAATTAGCCGGGCGTTCCAGTCATTTTTGCCCCCAATGTCAGAGTTAGTAGAGAGGCTGGGAATGGGGTGTAAACAAACCAGCAATAAATTCTTAAGTGAATTTGCATCTGACCACAAGTTAAAATCCTGTTAAAACCAATTCAAGAGGAAATTTATGGCAGTTAAAAAAGGGGATATGGTTCGCGCTGTCCGCGAGAAGCTGGAAAATAGTTTGGAAGCACAAGCCAGCGATCCTCGCTTTCCTTCATATTTGTTTGACAGCAAGGGCGAAATTGTCGATGTTAAGGGTGATTACGCCTTGGTAAAATTTGGGAAAGTACCAACGCCAAATATTTGGTTACGCTTAGACCAGCTCGAAGAGTTTAACTAAGTCTGTTGACACTCCCCCGCTAACCGCTCTCCCAACCTCTCCTCCGCAAGCACAGAGGCTTTAAAGGTTGATTTTTGCATGGAAATAAGTAATGATTATGCGACTTTGTAAAGCGCAGAAGAGTTGGGGAGGGGTTGATGGAATTCACCTTGAAAAACCATAAATTCAGATATCCTATTTGATTTATAAAAACTAGGAGTTTCAGATCCCCGACTTCTTAAAGAGGTCGGGGATCTAAGTCTTCATAAGTAAAAGTTTTTTATAGCTAAGACGACAAAATAATATTACCATAAAATGAATAGTCATATAGGACACTGGGCATGGCTGCAGAAGAAAAAGGTTTAAAGGATACTCAAGCTAAAACACGCGTGCTGCTGGCGTTGTGGGATATGGGAGCAGTGGAGGGAGAGGTTAACCAGGGTCAACTCACTAAACGAATTGTCACTAAGGGTAAGAAGGTAGGAGACTATCGGCACATATTTAAAGATTTGCAAACGGCTGGAGCAATTTCTATTTCTAAAAAGAAAATTTCTCTCACCTCTCCCATAGGTTTGGAGATGTTGGGGGAGGGTTTGAGCAGTGGTGATTTTCAGTTTGAGGGGACTATTGTCGGCACCTGGGTAGCCAATGCGTTGCTGCGGTGGATTAGTCAGATGAATGGGGGATCAACTCTATCTGTTCTTGCGAGTGATGGGGTGAAGTTGGCGGTTATTTCTTCCTACGAAGAATTTAAATCTGTGGCATTAGAAGTTTACGACCAACTCAATCAGAACTACAACTTAGATGATTTAGTGCCTATTTATCGCATCAGGAGAACCATAGGGGAGCGGGTGAGCCGTGAAAACTTCAACACCTGGTTGATCGAAATGCAAGCTGAGGACATTTTGCAGCTGATTACTGGAGAAATAGCAGACTTTACCCCTGATAAACGAGAAGACTCGATATCTATGGAAGGTACACAACTACGTTCCTATGCTCAACGCCTGAGTTAATCAAATTGCTTCCACACTGTGTAGTTCCTCCCACGACATTTATTCATCATGACAAATACCCCTATTTCTTCCATAGAAGCCGTTAACGCCGCTATTAAAAATCATAATCCCTTTACTAACGCTGGTATCGTTAAAGAACAGGACGTATGGGGAAAGGGAGTCCCCGATGTACCAACCTTAAATGCTCATGCTTCTAATAAAGTCTTTGAAGCCATTGAATTTGTGCGAACAAGTCAATTGAGCCAAGATAAAGTGACTTCCATTGTGATCACTGCACAACAGGGAGTTGGTAAAACTCATCTTCTCAGCCGCATTCGTCATCAATTAGAAACAAAAGGCGGTGCTTTATTTGTCTATGCAGGTGGTAATAATTATACAGACTTAAATCTGGTGAAGTACCAATTTCAGCAAACCTTAGCAGATAGTCTGAGTGAAACTGGTAGTCAAGGGGTAATGCAGTGGCAGGAAGTAGCCGCAGCCATGGCCAACGAAACTAGAGGTGACAATTGCCCCCAATCAGCAGAGTTAGTTAAAAAGTTTGACCAAGCATATAAAAAGAGTTTGGACAAAAACAAAAATCTCATGAATGCCTTGCAAGCACAAGTGCTGAAAAATAAACCCAATGCAGATCCCTATATTCTCCGGGCTATTTTGTGGACACTCTCAGAAACTCAAGCACCTTTTGCTATCAGATGGTTATCTGGTGAAGAATTAGCCCAGGTCAATGCTGATGAGTTGGGTTTACCTAATTCTCCTAAAAGCAATCAAGACAAAGAAGCTGAAGCCCTGAAAAATATTCAGCAAGTCTTGAATTTAGTTAGTTTCTATAATCCGGTTATTATTTGTTTTGACGAGATAGATGTTAAAAACAACTCCACTGAAGATGGCTTACCCACTGAAAGCGTAATTGCTAATTTGGTGAAAATTCTCCATGATACTCTGGAAAACTCCGAACTTAGTCAAGGAGTTGTTTTTCTCACAGTAATGCTACCGGAAACATGGAGAGAAAAGGTAAATTTAATACCAGGTGGTACCCCTGATAGAGTCTCAAAATTTACTCAAAGAAAACCAATAGAATTAAAATATGTTAGTAGCGATTCTATGGTGGACTTAGTTACTGTTTGGCTTCAGGAATTTTATCATTCAAAACAATTAATTCCTCCTCATTCACTTTACCCATTTACAGAAGGTGAACTGAGAGAATACGGTAAAAACAAGAGACCAACTGTCAGAGAAGCTTTGCAATGGTGCGCCAAGAATTTTAAGGTAGATGAGCTACCCCCAGACCCACTGTCACGGTTTGAACTGGCATTTACAAAAGAAAGTAATCTCAATGCTGAAGATTACTTACAGGATAATAATATGCTGGCTGAGGCTCTATGTTTTGGTTTTGAGACATTGATCAATCATACCTTAGAAGGAGTGAAAATTGAGGAGATTATCCGGGATATCAAGCCTAAATCACAGAATAAAAATTGGATAAAGTTTAAAATTGTTGGTACTGAGAATGGCGCAGCGGTGAAAATTGGCGTGTCTGTAATCCAGGATTCTCGAACTGCATTATGTGCTGGATTAAAACGTTTAATTGATTATCAAACATTTGATTTGACTCGTGGTTGTTTAGTGCGATCACAAGACAAAATCGAAAAAATGAATAAAAATTCTGAAGCCTATAAATTACTGGAGGAACTCATATCCCAAAAAGGAGGGGAACACGTCGATTTAATAGAAGAACAAATTCGCCCACTGATCGCAATTTACTCTATTTACCAAAAGTGCTCAAACTATGATTTAACAGATGCACAAATTTTCGATATCATTACTCAAAATAAAATTACCATTGATAATCTTCTATTACGAGAGATTTTAAGCGATCCATCAGGCATATTACCAGATGCTGATGATAGCGATATTTTAGATGAACTATTTGATCCTACAAATTTAAGTGAAACAGATGAATCAGACGAGTCAGACGAATTAAGCGATTTGTATAGTTAATCATGAGCCAATCAGTTTTAATTTATAAAGCCCTTTGTCTACCCAGTGGCGATGTGGAAGCGTTAGTACAAGGGCGAATTATTGCAGCTATACCTCGTAAATTATTGAATAGGGGTGATAAATTTGCTCTTTACCCTGTTAATTCTTCAATACATCAGTTGCGAATTGAGCAATACTATCGCCCGGATTTTTTACCCATTGCTGAAAGTGCTATCAAACAAGTGAACTCTGAAAAAGTTACTATTAAAGCTTGGGCGAGATGTGAACTTTGCGGAATGTTGGACCAGACTCAGCCGTTAGAAGTTTTATCTCAGTTAACAATCTGGACAACAGCAACGCTGAAACAAATCTTAGAAAAACAACATATTTTTTTAGCTTACCTGCGAGTTTATCATTTATCGGAGCCTTGTCAAGTTGTACTCACCCCCGATATTAAGGGCAAAATTGGTAAATTTGTCGGTATACCTAATATTACTGCTGGGGAGGCAAAACCAGTATTGAGCGATCGCATTTTTGTTCAACGCCAAAAGCAACTACAAAACCTCGAACCACCCAAACACCCAGAACTAGAAGATTTACAAACTGCAATAGTGTCTGTGAGTATGAGCAACCCAGGTGCGCAAGCATTAGACAATGATATTAAAAGGTTTTTAGGTTGGAGTAGTCAGGAGGATAATCATCAACTGGGTGAGGATTTGGGTTGGATAAATAATATTGCCGCGTTAGGCGATCGCAGTATACAAGAAGATGAGGGTAAAAGTAACTATCAAGCCGGGACGGACTTTGAAAATGTGGTGCGTCATAGCTTGGAATTTTTAGGATTTACCGTTGATTATAGTCATAAAGGCGGTGCTGGTGGTTTAGATTTATTTTGTTCCCAACCATACCCATTATTTGGTGAGTGTAAAGCCGGTAAAAGAATTCCTAATGATAGCGCAGTACAATTGTTAAATTTGGGAATGTTACGCGAACCAGAGCTTTTTGATCAAGCTACTAAAATTATCATTGGTGCGGGTAAACCAACAAACCAACTACAAAAATCTGCAAAAATACAAGGTATGGCTATTCTTAATCCTGAAACACTTGAAAAATTAGTCAAACTCCAAAATAACTATCGTAACTCAGTAGATTTATTTAAACTCAAAGAATATTTAAAACCGGGTCAATGTGATGCACAAGTAGAAAAATATATCAGTCAAGTTTACACAGATATCAATTTGCGATCGCACATTATCCAACTAGTAAAAAATTATCAGCAAAACTCAGGGATAGACTTAGCAGGGGTAGAAGCCCTACACGGTGCATATTTCGGCTCAAATCCACCACAACCCCTGCAACCACAAGAAATGCACGAAATTTTAATAGAACTTTCCTCACCCCTGACCGGTTACTTAGGAAGAGTTAAAGGTCAAGATTGGAAAAGCGATCGCTTTTACTTCCTCCGAGACTTAGTAACTACGGCTGAGTAACTTAATATTTGCCCATAACTGCCAAGCATCCTAGATAGATGTGATCTAAGATGCTAGAGAATAAAAAAATTGTTGCAGATACAACAATTATGTGATACAATAGTCCAATGAATCTAAGTTTATTTGGCGGCGGAAATCTTTAAACTAGCTGGGTTACCTGGGTCACCTTGTACTAATACACCGCGCTCATTTGCGTGTAAGTGCCGGACAATTTTGTAAATGGCCTCAACTTTCTCAGATGCGCCAGCTTTTTCGGCTATTTCTTCGAGAGACAGGGCTGTTTTTTGCTGTTGCAACACAGCCACTACCTTTGATTGTAACTCCAGAATAGCCGCAGCAGCTTTTTTACCAGCTTCTACTCCTGGTTGATGGTAGGCGTTGATATTTACCAAACTGGCGTATAAACCAACAGCACGTTCATACAAAGCAATTAACGCTCCCACTGTTTTGGGGTTGACTTGGGGAATAGTCACTGTAATAGAATCCCGTTGATTTTCGTACAGCGCTTGTTGACTTCCTAAGAGAAACCCACAGAGAAAATCTCCCGATGTAACTCCTGGTTGAATTTCTAAAGATTTTCCTTGACGGTCTTCTAACACTTCAATGAAAGTAGCAAAGAAATTCGGTACGCCCTCACGTAATTGCTGGACGTAAGCGTGTTGGTCTGTGGAGCCTTTGTTACCGTAAACAGCGATCCCTTGATAAACAGTCTTACCGTCCAGGTCTTTTTCTTTACCTAAAGACTCCATTACCAGCTGTTGCAAATAGCGACTAAATAACAACAAGCTGTCCTTGTAAGGTAAGACAACCATATCTTTTTCACCCTTACCATTACCGGAAAAATACCAAGACAAAGCCAACAAAGCCGCTGGGTTATTTTTCAAGTTTGGGACGCGGGTAGCGTCATCCATTTCTTTCGCACCCTCTAGCATAGCGTGAACGTCAATGCCTTGTAATGCGGCAGGTACTAGTCCCACGGCGGACATCTCTGATGTGCGTCCTCCGACCCAGTCGTACATGGGAAATCTGGCTAACCAGCCTTCATTTTTGGCGACTTGATCTAAGTTACTATCAACGCTAGTAATCGCAACAGCGTATTGAGCAAAGTCTAAATTCTGGGCTGCATAGGCGGCTTTAACTTCAATCATCCCATTGCGTGGTTCCGGTGTTCCCCCAGATTTGGAGATGACTAAAACCAAAGTTGTAGCTAGGGTATTTTGCAACCGAATCAGAACACGGTCAATACCTGCGGGGTCTGTATTGTCGATAAAGTGAAGGTTCAGGGGTGGAAAATCAGGACTGAGGGCCTCAGCCACAAATTGCGGACCGAGGGCAGAACCACCAATACCAACAGATATAATATCGGTAAACCGACTGGCTTGGGGAGGGTGAACAGCACCTGTGTGGACTTTTTCCGCAAAGGCTTCAATTTGCTCTAGGGTTTGGACAATTTCTTGGGTAAGTTCTGGTGTGGGTGCTAAATCAGGATTTCGCAACCAGTAATGTCCTACCATGCGGCTTTCGTCAGGATTTGCGATCGCACCCTTTTCTAATTCCGCCATATCCGCAAACGCTTTGTCAAACTTCGGCCGCAACGAATCCACAAAAGCATCATCAAAACCCATGCGACTGATGTCTAAGTAGAGTCCTAATCCCTTGTGGAAATATAACCAGTTTTGGTATCGTTGCCAAAGTGCCTTCGCATCCATAGGGAAATCTCAAATAAAGTATTGCTTCAAAAACAAGTTTAATGTAAGGTCAGAGCCATCCGGTGCCTAGCCTTATACAGTTTTCAATCTTGGGTATGGAACATCCCATTAATCCAATTAATTAGTGATGCTTCCCAAAATTATTGTACCTTACCGTTCACCCTTCCCTACCATAGGGCAGAGTTATGGAGTAAGACATGGTGATAGTGTATTAAATAAATTACTATGGTTGAATATCTCACTTTTTTAGCAATTTCTACCACAATCTTCGCCCTGTTTGGTTTGGGACTCAATCTACAGTGGGGATATACAGGGTTAATTAACTTTGGTCATATTGCTTTTATGACTCTGGGGGCTTATACCACAGTTTTACTAAGTCTCCAGGGTATCCCCTTAGTGATATCAGCAATCATAGGAGCAATAGTAGCAGCTTTATTAGGTTTAATTATTGGTTTTGCTACTCTGCGCTTACGGGAAGATTATCTGGCCATTGTCACCATTGGCGTGGGGGAATTAATTCGTTTAGTGGTGAACAATCAAGAATTACCTGTGCGGGATACCTGGATATCTGGGGCGTTTGGTGTCCAAAGTTACCCTATACCCTTATCTACACCCCCCAATTTGTTTTTTAGACTGGTGATGATGGGATTGCTCACAGTGTTGGCGCTGGCTACTTTTTGGTGTTTGTGGCGATGGGTTCGCGCCGCTCACAAATCTCTGTTAGCCGATTCTCGCAAAACTGACAGTAAAAAGCAAGAATTAGTTTCGCGCTGGGGAGTAGGGATTATATTCGCCCTGCTGACAGCAGCAATTTATATTTCTGGTTTGATTGGCTTGTATGATTATAAACCCGCCGCCGGTTTGATGCTGTTGTCATTGTTGGTATTAGGATTTGTATTCTGGCGGTTAGAAATTCTAGTGCGATCGCCTTGGGGAAGGGTGCTTAAAGCTATCCGTGAGGATGAAGAGGTTCCCAAAGCCATGGGTAAAAATGTTTTTTGGTATAAAGTACAATCCCTGATGTTGGGAGGTGCGATCGCTGGTATCGCTGGGGCTTTCTTTGCTTGGCAACTTAGCGCTATTTACCCTGATAATTTTCAACCACAACTAACCTTTGATGCTTGGATTATGGTAATTTTAGGCGGTTCTGGTAATAATATTGGCACCATCTTAGGTGCGGTAATTTTCTTTACTTATGATGCCATGACCAGAGAATTTTTACCGAGAATTTTTACAAATTTATCTTCTGACCAATTGGGCGCATTTCGCATCATGGTGATTGGTCTGATTTTGATGGTACTGATGATTTGGCGACCTCAAGGTATTTTAGGGAAAAAAGAGGAACTCACCCTGGGTAAGTAATTGCTTCACAGTGACTAGTTGAGATTCTGCAACATTAGTTAACAGTTATCAGTCAATTTTTTATGGTAAATAATCAATCTTCCCCACTTCCACTACTTGCAGCTAGCGGACTTTGTAAAAGCTTTGGTGGCTTGAAAGCTGTCAAGGATGCCACAATTGAAGTTAATCAAGGTAGTATTACTGGCTTGATTGGTCCTAATGGGGCTGGTAAAACTACTTTGTTTAACCTACTATCTAACTTCATTCGCCCAGATAAGGGACGAGTGATTTTTGATGGGGAACCTATTGAGCAGTTGGAACCATACAAAATCGCCCAGCAGGGACTAGTCCGCACTTTTCAAGTGGCGCGGACTCTCTCCCGGTTGTCGGTGTTAGATAATATGCTGCTAGCTGCACAAAAACAAACAGGAGAAAAGTTTTGGGGAGTGCAGTTACAGCCTCATATCGTAGCTCAGGAAGAAAAGCAATTCCAAGAACAAGCAATGTCACTACTAGAATCTGTAGGACTGGCGGAAAAAGCCCATGAATATGCTGGTGGTTTATCTGGTGGACAGCGGAAGTTATTAGAAATGGGACGGGCGTTAATGACCAATCCTAAGTTAATTTTATTAGATGAACCAGCCGCCGGAGTCAATCCCAAACTAATAGATGATATATGCGATCGCATTCGTACCTGGAACCGCCAAGACGGTATGACGTTCTTAATTATTGAACACAATATGGATGTAATTATGTCCTTGTGCGATCGCGTTTGGGTGATGGCGGAGGGTCAAAATTTAGCTGAGGGAACCCCTAAAGAAATACAAAGCAATCCCCAAGTATTAGAAGCCTATTTAGGACAGTAATATCAGTCTAACTAATTAGTTATTCTGCCGGTATTTTCTTTACCTACCTCAAATCAAATACGCAGTATTTGTTGATAATTTGCATTGTGCCCAGCGGCTTTTTTGGTCTTAAACTCTTCTAGAATACCGCGGTTTTGGAATAAAATCAAAGCCGCCACTCCCAATAGAAAATAACCAAAATATTTTTGTAATTTTTTGCCATCAACATATTGAGATAGATAAGCACCTAGAACAGTGCCAATACTGGCTGCTATAATAAATGAGGCGATAATATTCCAGTCTAAAGTCACTTCTCCCCAATAGCCTAAAAACCCAGATACAGCATTAGCAGCAATAATTACTAAGGAGGTACCAATAGCCTGTTTCATTGGTATATTTCCCAATATAACTAAAGCGGGTATAATCGCAAATCCTCCCCCAACTCCCACTAATCCTGTTAATATACCCACCCCTAAGCCTTCGCTGACTAGCCACAACCAACAGTATTTACAAATGGGCTTGGTGTAAATTTCTGATATGTCAGGCTGTTTCGCTGTTGATTTAGCACTACGTCGAATCATTAACCCAGAAGCTAGCAACATCATGACTGCAAATAGCAGCATTTGCAAACTACCTGTAATAAATGGCAGATTGGCGATTTTAGCACCAGCAAAAGCCCCCAACATCGTAGCAGAACCAAAGATAAATGCTGTTTTTAAATTGACGTTTCCCTGTTTCCAATGGGGAATTACACCAATTAAACTTACGGTTCCTACAATTACTAAGGTCATGGCTACAGCAGATTTCGGCTCTATTCCCATGACATAAACTAAAGTTGGTAATGCTAAAACTGATCCACCACCGCCAATCAACCCTAAGCTAATACCAATCCCGGCTGCTAGGATATGTCCTAATATCCATGTAATCATTGCACACGTTGATTGTAGGGTAATTTCGCCAATAACATTCCCATGGCACAGGTATTACTGACTCCAGCAAATACTAAACCAGCACCGACAAAGCCACTCAAAATTAAAAACCAAGGTGAAACAAAAGCACCTAAAATTGTCCCTGTAAATACTAGTGATCCGGCTACAATTTGCACCTGTCTCATTAAACTAATGGGGGCGTTTTTATTAATTTTAGTGGGATAATTTAACTGCTTCCAAGCTGTAATTCCTCCTTGAAGTTGGGCAAATTCTGAGAAACCCGCAGTCATCAGTTTTTGTGCTGCTTGGTGGGAGCGTTTTCCTGATTGACAATACAGCACAATTTTAGTGTGACGGTGAAAATCTACTTTTTCTGCTTGGAATTGAGACAGGGGCACAAGTTTAGCGCCGGGAATATGTTCGGCTGCATATTCTCCAGGTTCCCGCACATCTATCAGTTGTACTTGTTGTTTTTCCGTCCAGTCTTTGAGGGTGGAAGCGTCAATTAATTGTAATTTAGTCTCTGAAATCATATTGTTACCTGCTGGTGTTAATTTTAAACTATTTAAGCATTACCACAAAGTTGATTTGCTGGTACTGCTTCCATGATTTTTTGGGGATTTGGTAAGTTTAAACTGGCCATGAACTCAATAAAGTTATCTCGCGTCCGTCCTTGGAAGCGTGGGTTAAACTGCTTTTCTTCGCCGATGGTAGAGACGGTATGTCCCCGGTAGTCATGTCCTGGATAAACTAGGGTTTCATCGGGTAGTGTAAATAGGCGTTGGGTAATTGCGTCAAATAAACTCCCCGCATCACCACTTTGAAAGTCAGTCCTACCACAACCACGAATCAATAGGGAATCTCCTGTTAATAGTTTTTCACCATTAACTAAATAGGCCATATGACTATCTGTATGTCCTAAAGTGGCTATGGCCTCTATGGTAATTTCATCTAATTTGAGAATTTCCCCGTGTTTAATTTGCCGATCAGCACAGCTGGCTGAGGCGTTTTCTGGTACAATTCCTAAACACCCAGTTAATTCACGTAACTTACCAGTACCTGTAATATGATCGGCATGAATATGTGTTTCTAAGCAGTAGTGCAGTGTTAAACCTAATTCTCTAATTAATTGGCGATCGCGTTCTACATTATCTATCACCGGATCTACTAGAATAGCTGCTTTGCTAGTCTTGTCGGCAATCAGATAAGTATATGTACTTGTATCATGGTCAAACAGTTGGCGGAATAACATTTTAGTTTCTCCATATAAACGGACTAGGCTAAAAGCAGAAAATTTTATCGGTAGTTAGATATTAGTTTCTGATATTTTCCATCGCCTTTTTCATATTATATGAGTATATGGTAAAATAGTCAATAAGAAACCACAAAACAATTAATCTTATATGTCAGAGATATTTCCAGACGCTCTCAGTCAAGTTGCGGACTATTTCAAAGTCTTGTCAGAAGTGAGTCGCCTACAAGTGTTATGTTGTTTAAAAACTGGATCTAAAAATGTTACACAAATCATTGGGGAGACTGGACTAGGACAGGCTAATGTATCCAAGCACCTCAAAGTTTTAGCACAAGCGGGAATTGTTAAAAGAACACCAGATGGCGTGAATGTAATTTATGAAATTACTGACCCGATATTATTCCAGTTATGTGATCTAGTGTGCGATCGCCTAGCTGTCCGACTCGAACAACAAACCCAACAGCTGGAAAAACTCGGGAGTAAGGCGTGGAGTCTAGGACAAAGGGGATAATTTTCTCTCCTTTTCCCCTGACCCCTGTGACATAGGCGGGATAGGTGTCAATTAGCTAAATTGCTCCCCCGCATCCAAGTTAAATAAAATTTGCAGGGTTTGCATACAGTTGCGCCGGGCTTCAACATCCTGCTGGGCCCGCAATTGTACCATAGGATCGTGTAGAATTTTATTAACGATTCCTCTTGTTAAAGCTTCGATCACCTCTTGATGTTTGTCAGCAAATTCGGCACCTAATCGAGACAAGGCTTTTTCTAATTCTTGTTCGCGGATGGTTTCAATCTTATTTCTCAGACAACTGATAGTAGAAACTGTTTCTAGCGATCGCCACCAAAGATCAAAAGCTAAAATCTCTTCATCCAAAAGTTTTTCAGCCTCTTCAGCCATCTGGCGGCGGCTTTCATAGTTTTGTGCCACAACAGCCTTCAAATCATCCACATTAAAGGCTTGGACATGGGGCAGTTCATTTACATCCGCATCCACATTTCGCGGCACAGAAATATCAAATAACATCAAGCAGCCATGAGAGTCTAAAACTTTTTCTAACCTGCTGCGGTTAAGTATAGGTTCAGTAGCAGAAGTACTTGTAAATACTAAATCACTTTTGGCAATTACCGCCATCATTTCTGATAGCGCATAAGTATATATAGGCTGATCGGGATAAAGATTTGCCAATTGCTGGGCGCGTTCTTGAGAGCGATTAACAATGCTAATTTGTGTAGCACCTTTAGAAATCAGGTGTTGTACCAACAAACGTGACATTTTCCCAGCACCAATAATTGCGACTCGGCAATCTGATAAATTAGTGGTCTTCATTTGTGCCAACTCCACAGCCGCGGAACTGATAGAAACCGCACCAGTACCAATACTAGTTTCAGTACGCACACGCTTACCGGCTGTCAGAGCTTGTTTAAATAATCGGTTCAGAATTGTTTTTATACCACTGTACTGCTGTCCCAGTTTATGAGTATTTTTCACCTGAGCTAGAATTTGACCTTCTCCGAGTACCAAACTATCTAAACCAGCTGCTACCCGCATCAGATGCATAACAGCATCACCATGCAACAACATAAACAGGTGTTGACGTAGAGACTGTATAGGTAAGCGGCTGTGTTCAGAGAGAAACTGAGTCACCTCCCTAATCCCTCGCTCCGTCTCACTGGTCACAATGTATATTTCTAGGCGGTTGCAAGTGCTAAGTATTGCCACCTCATCAATATGGGGATAGCTACTCAGATGAGCGATGGCTGTTTCGGTCTGTGGTTCTGGAATACTCAGCTTTTCCCGGATTTCAACTGGGGCGGTCTTATGGCTTAACCCCACCACGATAATATTCATTATTTATCGGTAATTGGTAATGGATTATTGATTATTCAGAGTTGGGGATGAGGTCCCAGAGATGAACAAGATTCTTCCCCAGTCCCCACCCCCTCAAGTTTCTAACGTAATTGCAGATTCTTTGGTTGGTCAAACATATGGATAGTATCGACAAAACGTGCCGTATTGGACTGGTTAGAAATCACCAAGCTTTGAGTTCTTGCACCACCCTTAAAGAAGCGGACACCTTCCATAAGAGTACCCGGGGTAATTCC
>NZ_JANQDF010000157.1:0-26932 GCF_029891675.1 Anabaenopsis tanganyikae CS-531 | reverse complement strand
ACAATGGTCTTTTAAGGGGCTATTTTTCTTACTAAGAATACAGACTTTGTACTGTTTTTCTCCGGTGGTCACCTTGTCCACCTTGTCCACCTTGTCTTGTCCTTTTAAGGGGAGGGGACTGGATTTGATTGTTTTTTGTGTGTTCGGTGTGTTCGGTGTGTTCGGTGTGTTCCCTAAGCTGTTAGTATTAATGTTTAGTTTTAGCTTGGGCTTTTAAGTGAGCAAATACTGACTTGTCGCCAATGTCTGGGGGGATGGCTTGGAAGACTTTACGCAGTGCAAATATTATTAACAAAATTGCCCACGCTGCTAATAAGACTCGTTCCCAGGCTGGGGGTAAAATTCCGACTAAATGACCTAGTAATAATACTGGGACAATGGCAGTTAATGCTTTGGTTTCCAGGCGGTTAAAACAAAAGGCTTCTTTAAAAAAAATACCTGTTAAGGCGACGAAGGTAAAACCTATACCAAATAATGTCAGGGGTTGGGTGTAAACTGTGATGGGTAAGGGTTGACTAGTAGATAGGGCTAAGACTAGGGCTGATATACTGCCGATCGCCCAGACTATTTGTAAGAGTCGGTGCAGTGCTACCATGTAGATGTGAATGGTTAATAAGCTGACACCTAGAGCTAAACTAAAACAGAGGTATAAGGGCGTGAGGGCGGCTATGGTTTGGGGTGTGTTGTAAAATAAGACTAAGGCGCTACCGATGGCAAAGGTTAGGGCTGCTACCATTAACCCAGTACGGTAAATAATCACGCTAGTGCGATCGCTTTGGTTAATAGTAAATTCCCCAAACTGACCTTGATAAACCGGTGCTGAGAGTGTTTCTGTAATCATGGTTAAATAGGCTTTGACAAAAATGCTATCCCATGGGGAGGCGGTTAGGCTGCACCAAATTGTTTTCCAACGGTTTGGTTAAAAGAGCGCACTATAGAAATGATTGTATCAGCGTCATCGGGGGAAAAACTCCCACGCGCGTCTAGCCGTGGGAGTGTCAACCTATTTTTTTCATCTACCTAAAAACAAAACTTCTAACTGATCTTGGCAGTTAACTTGTAGTTGTAGGGAAGCATTGCCGGTGTTAATGGCAATTTCTACCCAGCCATGACTACCAACTAAAGCCGCAGGTTCCCCCACATTGACATCACTATAAGTCACATATCCGGGTATAGTCAAGCCAGAAACTTGTACAGACCAATTTTTACCTAAGACGTATTCCCCAGGAATATTACTAATTAAGTTGCCAAAAGTATCAATATATTGAATGTAACCCCTAACTCCGGTGTTGGTTTCCTGACATTGCCCAAGATCCAACTTGACCAGAGAGGCGGTATCAATTTCTGCGCCTAGCTGTTTTAAATCAATCCCACCAGCCAGATGAGCGCCCACAGGTGCAAAGATATCTCTACCGTGGAAGGTGTGGCTGGGTTGGGGTGTGCGCCAATATTGAGAGTTAGTCAGTTCTACGGCGCGAGTTGCCGGACTTTGAGACAATACACCGCTAAAGATACCATTATCTGGCCCTACTAGCAAGCCTTGGGGAAATTCTAGGGCGATCGCTCGGCGTTGACTGCCCACTCCGGGGTCTACCACGGCGACATATACTGTACCTACTGGGAAATAGGGGTAAGCGTTCATCAGACAAAAACGCGCCGCAGCGATATTTTGCCGCGGTATTTGGTGTGTCAAATCAACTACCTTAATATGGGGATTGATTTGGGCGATCGCACCTTTCATGACACTTACATAAACATCGCGATCGCCAAAATCGGTGAGCAGTGCCAGAATAGATAATTGATTGGTATGTGTTTGAGACATGAAACCAAGGGAGCAGGGCGCTAAAATCAAGCCACTACCATCATATCAACCATCATCAAGTCTTTCTTTTCCGGGAGGGCTGATTATTTTTCTTCACATCTAACTCTTCCCGGCGCAGTTGTTCTTGAGCCTCAACGGTATCTGCTTCTACCACCTTTTTAACTTTCACTTCTTCACGTAAAACAGCTTCCTTGCGTATTTCTGGAGTTTCTTCGTAAATATCCACCCGTGCAACTTCACCTTCACGGAAATCAACTTCACCGGGGGCCGCTATGCGTCCCGCATCTGTGGGGGTAGTGCGTTCAATCACTACCCGTTCTCTTTCCACCGGTACAGAAACTGTGGCTCTATCAGTTTCCACGTGCTTACCAACTGCAACCTCTCCGGTTTTCATCCGGGATTTATCAGCAACTAACCTTTCTTCATAAAGTTTGAGGTTTTGGTGATTTTGCTGAGTAATATTGTATAGTTCTGGCTCGTGTTCGTAAGTATAAGTATCACGCCTGGGGGCTGTAGTCTCAGCATAAGCTGACGGGGTATCTAAAGGTGCTGTAGCCTCGACAGGTGTGGAAGTTTCTAAAGGTGTTTCTGCAAAGGGAGGGCGATAAACTCCCCGTACCCGCTCTTCATAATCGTAATCAACCCGTTCGAGTTCGTCAAACTCCGGTAGGCTTTCTACTTGCTCCTTAGTGAGTCCTGTAGCATAGACCCGTCGGTCACCATAGCTAATGCGAGAGCGCCCAATTGGTAATAACACCTGTTTACCAAAAACCCAAAAACCTGTATCAACAACGAGATAACGAAAATGTCCTGTATCATCCACTAAAATATTTTTGACTGTGCCGACTCTTTCGTTATTGACATCTGAGTAGACATCAAAATCTCGGATTTCATAATTATCAAATTCAGTATTTGTATACCCAGTACTCAAGTCTTGAAGTTTATAAAGAACCATATTACTGTTTACCTAAATCTCTACTTACAATCCTAAGATAAGTGAGATGTGATTATGTCTTGCTGGCGGGTGAGTTTGAGGAAGTTGTAATTTACTACTTCTAGTAGATTGACTGGTTAAGAAAATACTCAAATATAGTTCTGAGGTAAGAGCCTATACACCAGTTGGTAATATTTACCTTAGCCATAAGATGCTGCCTAATTTGAGATATAATTCTTTGAATCGATAGATAGATAACTATAGTAAATATCTGAAATATTATGAGTATAGATATAAATTTAAAGCTAATTAATTTGATTTAAATTAACGGAGGTATGTTTAAATGTCTAGTGCATTTAGTACATCTTTAGTCGCCCTAGGGCTAGCAGTAAGTTTAACATCTCCAGTTTTAGCACAGAATACTTTTCGTGATGTTCCTGGGGACTATTGGGCGCAACCATTCATTGAACGTTTAGCCCAAAGAAATATTGTTGTCGGATATCCAGATGGGACATTCCGACCGGAACAAGCTGTACAACGTGATGAGTTTGCGGCGATGCTTCGTCAAGCATTTGACCAAGAAGCAGTGCGGGAGATTGAAGATGGGAGTGTTTTCGCCGATGTCCCTCCGGGATATTGGGCTTCTCCAGCTATTGAGGAAGCCTATCAGCAGGGATTTATGAGCGCTTATCCGGGTGGTTTCTTTGCTCCCAATCAGCCAGTTTCCAGACTAGATGCTCTAGTCACCCTCACTAGAGGCTTGAATTTAACACCGGAAACTCGGCGGGTTGCGAGAAGACCGAGATACTTACCCCTGGCGATGACTTCTTTAATGCAGCCTTTAGTAGTAGCAACTGCGCCTAGTACACCTGTGGCTGCACTGGCGCGGGATTATTATACAGATGCCGGACAAATTCCCGATTATGCTATTAATGATGTAGGCATAGCTACACAGCGAAATATGGTGGTTAATTATCCCAATCCTAGGGTACTTAATCCTAATCAGGCTCTGAGGCGTTCTACTGCTGCGGCTTTTATCCACCAAGCTCTAGTAGATCAGGGGAGAATGGAACCTCTACCTAGTGATGTGGCGGCTTATAATTATATTGTGCGTCCAGAGGTTACCCAGGCTGCTCGGTAGTTGCTGGGTGGGTGTAGGGACGATTGATTAACCGTCCCTAGGTTCGGATGTGGTTAGGGTTTTGGTTTGTAGGTAGAAGCAACGTGTAATTCTTTGAGTTGCTTGACATCTACGCCAGAAGGTGCATCTGTGAGCAAACAACGGGCTTGTTGTGTTTTGGGGAAAGCGATGACATCCCGAATGGATTCCTCACCCGCTAGTAACATAACTAAACGGTCTAAACCATAGGCAATTCCACCATGGGGGGGTGTGCCATATTCAAAGGCTTCGAGGAGAAAGCCAAATTTATCATGGGCTTCTTCGGTAGATAAACCAATGGCTGCAAATACTTGCTGTTGAATGTCCCCTTGGTAAATTCGCAGACTACCGCCGCCAATTTCTAAGCCGTTTAATACTAGGTCGTAGGCTTGGGCCCGGGCGGTTTTTAGGTCACTCACATCTTCGGGATGGGGTGCTGTAAAGGGGTGATGTAGTGCTTCTAGGCGTTTTTCGTCGGCGTTCCACTCGAACATGGGGAAGTCTGTAATCCAGAGTAAGTTAATTTTTTCGGGATTGATTAATTTAAATTCCTTGGCGACGACTTGGCGTAATCTGTCTAGGGTTTTATTAACTGTGGCGGTGTCACCAGCACCAAATAATAACAGATGTCCGGCTTTTGCACCGGTACGCTGCAAGATTTCCTGTTTTTGCTCTGGGGTGAGGTTGTCTTTAATAGCGCCTATGGTGTCGATTTCGCCATGTTCGCGGACGCGGATAAAAGCTAAACCTTTGGCTCCCGCTTCGGTAGCTTCTTTGAATAGGTCACCGCCTGGTTTGATGCGGACGTTAGAAATGACATCATTACCTTGGGGTATGGGCAGTATTTTAACAGTACCACCATGGGCGATCGCATCTCGAAAGACTTTAAAACCGGAGTCTTGGAGGATATCGGAGACATTGACTAATTCCAAGCCATAGCGGGTATCTGGTTTATCAGTACCATAGCGTTCCATGGCTTGGGCGTAGGTGAGACGGGGGAATGGTAGGTTTAGCTCTATGCCTTTAACTGTTTTAAAGATATGAGCCACTAATTTTTCATTGAGGGCGATAATTTCCTCTTGAGACATGAAACTCATTTCCATGTCTAACTGAGTAAATTCTGGTTGTCTGTCGGCGCGCAGGTCTTCATCACGGAAGCAACGGGCAATCTGATAATATCTATCCATGCCCGATACCATGAGGATTTGTTTAAATAGCTGGGGTGATTGGGGTAAGGCAAACCACTCCCCGGGGTTAGAGCGACTGGGTAAGATGTAATCCCTCGCACCTTCGGGGGTGGAACGGGTGAGTACGGGGGTTTCTATTTCTATGAACCCTTCCAGGTCTTCTAGGTAGCGACGCATGGCTTTAACGACTTGATGACGCAATTGCATATTGTGCGCCATGCGCTCCCGTCGTAAATCTAAGTAACGATACCTGAGGCGCAGGTCTTCCCGGACATTTTCGCTTTCAACGGTGGAAACTTGAAATGGTAACTGTTTACGAACGCTGTTAAGTAGTGTAATTTTATCTGCGTAGATTTCTACTTCGCCGCTAGGGAGGCGGGGATTTAAGGATTCCTCCGGGCGTTGTGTGACTCTCCCGGTAATTTCTACAACGTATTCATTGCGCAGGGTGTTGGCCTGTTGGTAGGAATCTGGGGTGCGTTGGGGGTCGCTGACGATTTGCACAATCCCGGAGCGATCGCGCAAATCTAAGAAGATCACGCCCCCATGATCGCGGCGACGGTCTACCCATCCATACAAGGTAACAGTTTCTCCAATATGTTTTTTTCGGAGTTCGCCGCAATAGTGAGTTCGCATAGGTGTTAGTTTGATTCTGTCGGGCTAGATGGGTTAGTAAATGTCAAGGCTTTCCCATTATCTAGCATCAATAGTAATTGTAGTTGTTACAGGTTCAGAAAAAATTTTTTTGTGGCTTTTACTTTACATTCTGCCAAATCAGTTCTAAACGTTCTTGGGCTACTTGCAAAGCTTTTGCTGGGGGTTGACCGAGCAAGCTGGACTCAATGGCTCTACCTAAGCTCTCGGATAAACGACTATATCCGGCAATAATCGGCCTAGCGCCTGCTGTGTGCATTTGGTCAACAAAGACTTTTAACCAAGGTTTTGTGGCTGCATATTCCTGATAGGCTTGACTTTGAGCGGATTTGAGGTTAACCGGTAAAAACCCTGTGCCAATACTCCATTCGGTTTGGAATTGTTCACTTAAAACATACTCTAAAAACTTCAGGGCTGCGGCTTCTCTTTCGGGTGTAGTTTTCATTACATACATATTGCCCGTCCCGGTGACTGTGGCTTGTGTGAGACTTCCGGGAATAGGAAACACATCATAATCAATGTTAGACTTAGTAATATAAGTCCAAGGTCCGGTAATTTGCATGGCCACACGACCGCTTAAAAAGGCATCCTCTTCATAACCCCGTTCTGGGGGTGAGAGTGTAGCTGAACCGTCTTGTAATAGGTCTTGCCAAAATTGTAAGGCGGCGATCGCCCCTGGGTTTGTCAGGTTGGGCTGATGATTGCTGACTACTTCCCCCCCAGCACTCAATAAAAAGGGAAACCAACTAAATACAGTCCATTCGCCCTTACCCAAGGGTAGTAACATTCCATACTGTTCTGGTCTTTGATCTCCATTCCGGTCTATGGTGAGTTTTTTGGCGACTGCTCTGAGTTCTTCCCAGGTCTTGGGTGTCTGGGTAATTCCTGCGGCTTGGAAAAGTTGGGGACGGTAGAAAATACCTATATTGCTAGTATAAAGAGGAGTTGACCACAGTTGATTGTTTAATGTTAACTCCTCAAATAAATTGGGGTTAACTTCCGACTTACCTGGGAAGGTGGCTAACCAGTCATCTAAGGGTCGAATTGCTCCTAATTCCACTAACTGGCCAGTAATTTGGGGGTAAAAGCTGAGAATATCCGGGGGGACATTCCCCACGACTGCGGCGAGGATTTTCGGTAATTGTTGGTCAAGGTCTCCGGCAAAGATAGATTGTACCTGAATATCAGCATGAGTTTGATTAAATTTATCTACCAGTTTGTTAAACACATCGCGGTTAACCGGTGGATTAATGCCTTGCCAAAGTGTAAGGCGAATTACCCCCTCATCTTGTACTGGTAGAGGTAGACACCCAGATAGAATGATGAGACAAGAGCAAAGAACAATTCCTAAAATTAATAGCCTCCTCGCAGTAGATATACACTGAGAAAAAAAACTGCTGATGGGATATAGTAAACTGTTAGTTGTCATATCAACTAGTTAGCTAGATGGGGAAGTTTGCTCGAAAAAAGTTTTAGTAATACTATCGTCGGCTCTGGTGTAAATATAAGTTTTCGGTTCGGTGAATTTGTGAGTTTTGTAAATTTTTTCGGCTCGTTCCCAAAAGTCTGTATCTTCGCCATAGGACATATGATTAAATCCTTGCAACTCAAAAAATACTTCCCTTTTACCGAAGAATGTGGGACATACAACACATTCTTGCAGATTAATCAATTTATCTTGTTGATAATAATCAACGACCCAGATTTCTTCTTCCGAGAAAAACCCACCCTCGATTAAGTCAATTTCTGGGTTGGCTTCCATATATTTTATTCGCGACTCTAGGTGATTGGGTTTGTAAGTATCATCACTGTCTATAAATGTAATATACTTACCGAAAGATGCTTGTATACCCGCATTTTTGGCGTAACATTGTTTTTTATTTTGATGTTTGAGATATCTGATATTATGATATTTTCCAATATATGAATTAACAATTTCAAATGTATTATCTTGACTACCATCATCTACTATAATCAACTCCCAATCTGGAAAAGTTTGGTTGATGACACTATCAAGGCATTGATTTAAATATTTTGCCCTGTTATATGTGCAGAGAATAACTGATATTTCTGGTTGGATGTCAAAACTGATACTGCTCATTGACTTTGATATTTAAAGGTATATTCGGAATTGATTGACCACAGATGTAGACAGATAATTTAGGTTTATTTTGTAGCCATTATACAAGTTGCCACGGGATAATCTGGATGATAGGCATCTAATTCTTCTGTTGTCAGTTCTTCTACGGCAATTCCATGATAACTAGCAATGACAGTTGTGGGGTTACCGTAGATGTACAGTTGCTGTTGAGTATAGTTTCTAAAGATGTAAGCAAAAGCATCTGGTAAGGGTCGCCAATAATCGGCGGGTGTAGCATGAACTCTAATGGCGCTTGGTACCATAGCGAAACATTTACCACCGGGTTTTAACCAAGTCAGGATGTTTTCTACTGCTATCCAGGGCGCATAACAATGTTCTAAGACATTAAAAATAATTATGGAGTCAAAGGATTCTGGTTCAATGATTGATGGGTCGTGAACATCCCCAACTATATCTACTCCTGGTCCAGGTTCTAAGTTGAGGATTTGGTATGATGTACCGGGGTTAATTTGATAAAAATCTTTATCTTTTGGAGTTCCTCCTATTTCTAGGACATTACCAATAATTTCCTGTTTAACTTCCCCTATAAATTTATTCAGGTAGTATCTATCAATGGGGGTTCCTCTGGTTAATCCAAATGCTTGACAAATAGGAACTATTTTTTTTAAGTCGCCCCAGTCTATGGCACCGGTTGCGGGTGATAATAAACCTATGTTTTCTAGTTTTTCTACTATGGTGCGGAATTGTTCTATAGTTGTAATACTATCTAGGTCATTGTTTAATTGATATTCAGCAAATAGTTGGGGGAGAATTTGGTAAGTTGTTTGACTTAATCCGCTCAAGTCTTGGTAGTTTTTTTCAATAAAACTGCGAAAACCATTGGTAAAAATTGTGAGGCTACCATCTGCTAAAAAGACTATGGTATCTTGAGTTATTGGCTGATATTTATCTAGTTCCTGAATGTATTTATCTGCAACAGGTGTGAACTGGACTTTTTTAAATATTTGGTATGCTTTTTCTAGCTCATGTTCATGGACAAATATTTCTAGGATAGTTAACCAAGATTGGGCGGGGATGATTTGCGCTGGGCGCTGACTCCAGGCGAAAATTGCATATAACTGGGAATTTTCGGTTTTTATAAAAGCATTAGGAATATATTTTTTAGTCATTTATCTATTTTTTTACTACCTAGGTATTATAATGTATTCATGAAGATTTACATAATTAATTGCTCACGAAATTTTGTTACAAATTGTGTATTCATTAACAAAGTACGGTTATTGCGATCGCAGCTAACCATAAAACCGAACCTAGTCCAGTGAGATTTAGTTTAAGGTGTGAATTAGGAAGCTTGAGATTAAGCTCAGTGAGAGAGCCAAGAGATTGAGACAATCAGCAGTTATTCCGAGAGTGTAAAGCTTGAAATTAAGCCTCCCGATAGTACACAGTTTATCTTAGAGGTGGTAGCTATGGCAATAACTCGTTGGGAACCATTGCGGCGCTGGCAAAATTTAGATCCATTTCCAGAAATTGACACCTTACAACGCCAAATCAATCGCCTATGGGATAGATTTATACCCAGTGATAGCGGAGAAATACAGTTAGGATTTATACCGCCTGCCGAAATAGAAGAAACGGAGGATGCAATTCACCTGCGGTTAGAAGTTCCTGGTTTAGAAGCAAAAGACATAGATATACAAGTTAGTCCCGACTCAGTATCTATTAGTGGTGAGAGAAAGAGTGAGACTAGGGTGGAAAAACAAGGAGTAACTCGGTCTGAGTTTGCTTACGGTCAATTTCACCGAGTCATTCCCTTACCGCAAACAGTAGAGAACGACAAAGTAGAAGCTAAGTATGACCATGGGATTTTGCGCTTAACCTTACCCAAAGCTGAAGCAGAGAAATACAAACCTGTGAAAGTAAATCTCGGTTAGGGTTGGGGGACTAGGTAAGCCTAATACTTAGTCCCCTATCCTCAAGATGAAAATTGCCATCCGAGGAAGGTGATAATATGGCGAAAGTAATTGGTATTGATTTAGGAACGACCAACTCCTGCGCAGCGGTGATCGAAGGGGGTCGCCCGGTGGTGATTCCCAATGCAGAGGGTCAGCGGGTGACTCCTTCGGTGGTGGGTTATACTAAGTCTGGTGAGCGGTTAGTGGGTCAAATTGCGAGACGACAAGCAGTGATGAACCCGGAAAATACCTTTTATTCTGTGAAACGCTTCATTGGGCGCAAATATGAGGAAATTACCCACGAAGCGACAGAAGTTAGTTACAGAACCTTGCGCGATCGCAACGGTAATGTTAAATTAGACTGTGTAGCAGCCCGTAAACAATTTGCACCAGAGGAAGTTTCCGCCCAAGTGCTGCGGAAGCTGGTAGATGACGCGAGTAAATATCTAGGGGAAAAAGTCACCCAAGCAGTAATTACAGTTCCCGCTTATTTTAATGACTCCCAACGCCAGGCGACAAAAGACGCGGGTAAAATTGCTGGGTTAGAAGTTTTGCGGATTATCAACGAACCCACAGCAGCAGCGCTTGCTTATGGGTTAGATAAAAAGGAAAATGAAACTATCTTAGTGTTTGACTTAGGTGGTGGGACTTTTGACGTGTCGATTCTGGAGGTTGGGGATGGTGTCTTTGAGGTTAAATCCACCAGTGGAGACACCCATTTAGGCGGTGACGACTTTGATAAAAAGATTGTTGACTGGTTAGCTGTTGAGTTCCAGCATAATCAAGGTATTGATTTACGTCAAGATAAACAAGCCTTACAAAGATTAACCGAAGCAGCGGAAAAAGCCAAAATTGAACTTTCCAGCGCCACCCAAACTAATATTAACTTACCTTTTATCACTGCTACCCCCGCAGGACCCCAACACCTGGATATGACTTTGACCAGGGCGCAATTTGAGGAGATGACCGCGGATCTGTTAGACCGGTGTCGTCACCCTGTGCAACAAGCTTTGCAAGATGCGAAACTGAGTAATAAGCAGATTGATGAGGTGGTATTGGTAGGTGGTTCCACTCGTATCCCTGCTGTACAAGAATTAGTCCGGCGAATCATTGGTAAAGACCCCTGTCAAGGTGTGAACCCTGATGAAGTTGTCGCTGTGGGTGCTGCTATTCAAGCGGGGGTGTTAGCGGGTGAGGTCAAAGATATTCTGCTACTGGATGTTACCCCCTTGTCTCTGGGTGTGGAAACCCTCGGCGGTGTGATGACTAGGATTATTGACCGTAATACTACTATCCCAGTGAAAAAGTCAGAAATATTTTCTACTGCGGCGGATGGTCAAGCCAATGTAGAGGTTCATGTTCTCCAAGGTGAGAGGGAGTTAGCTAGGGATAACAAGAGTTTAGGAACTTTCCGCTTAGATGGTATTCCCGCAGCACCTAGGGGAGTGCCGCAAATTGAGGTAACTTTTGATATTGATGCTAATGGTATTCTTTCGGTGACGGCTCAAGATAAGGCGACGGGTAAACAGCAGTCGATTTCTATTACTGGTGCTTCGACTCTGGATAAACGAGATGTAGACAACATGGTGCGGGATGCACAAGCTCACGCGGAGGAAGACCGCCAACGCCGTGAACAAATTGATACTAAGAATCTGGCGGATTCTTTGGTTTATCAAGCTGAGAAGCAAATTAGAGATTTGGGTGATAAGGTCAGTAGTAGCGATCGCACTCGTGTTGAGGGTCTGATTAGCGATTTACGGGAGGCGATGAATCAAGATAATTTTGACCGCATAAAGTCTCTGACTCAGGAGTTACAGCAAGCTCTGATGCAAATTGGTAGCGCTGTTTATGCTCAAGCTGGTGGGACGACTACGGGTGAAGATGTGATTGATGCGGATTTTGTGGAGAGTAAGTAAGTTGAAAACCCCCTCTAGGTGTTCTTGACACCTAGGGAGGGGTTAAATATTTGTACTATTTTCCGCAACACTTGACAAGCAACTTCTAATTCACTTTGATTAGTAAAAGGTGCAAATACTCTAGATATTGCATATTTTTGATTTTCCACTTTTACAAAAACTATATCATCACCATTAGTTAACATCGCAAAAGCAGGATAATTTTGATCAGGATTAGCCATTAAATAAGCTAGAGTTTGGGGTAATGCTGACCAAACTGATAACATTGTTTTTTTAGATTCTACTACAATTATCCATAATCTTTCTTTTAATACTAAAATATCAATTCTTCCCTGTAAGGTTTCTTCACTATCAGCTATTATAATTTGTACTGATTCTTCTGGTTTAATTCTAAAAGGTGGATCATATAAACCAGCGATGGTTAATAGTGGAGAAACGAGTAATAAAATTACGGTACTTTCTAATAAATGTCCACCGGAACGATGATAAATATAACGTTGCCATAATGTTTCTAGGTTTTTAATATCATCGTTATTTAATTCTGGTAATTGATCATACCATTCGGTAAAAAAATCTGGGGATTGATTTCGAGTTAAATTAAATCTTTTTTCAGCTTCTGTGATGGTGGTAATTGTTTCTGTAACTGCGAATGTTTGCATGGTGGATTGTTTTTATAGTCATCCTATTTGACTTGAAAAATTATCAGTGAGGAAAGGGAACACCGGAACACCGGAACAGGGAACAGAAATTGTTCATGAATCATTTAGGATTGCTATATTTGGATTTATTTAACTATCATAAATAATTCGGTTTTAACCGACTTGAGCTTTTAGACAGGGAATTATACGGTACGCTTTCCTCTGGACGTTTCCATTCGATTAATGTCCCCAGCGAGTGGGGACCTTTATATGTTCTTCTGGATGGCGCAATGTTTTCAATTCGTTTCCATTCGATTAATGTCCCCAGCGAGGGGTAACCCTCAATTTTAAACCATTACCCTCTAAGAAGTCTAGAGGCAGTTTCCGATAGCGATAGCGTGGCGTTAGCCAGGTTCAGAAAAAGCGATGGCTGAAATGGACTTTACCCCAGTCTATCAAAGGCTGAAACCCTTACCCAGCAAGCGACCGAGCTTCAAAACACAAGAATCATTATTCCAGCCATTTTATTTGAACTTCGGTCGTAGGCGTTACGTGATTGGGCGATCTGGGGACGGGTGGGGTAAATTCATATCCCGGAGTTGTCACCACATTTTCTTATGTAGTCACAACTTCCTATAATTTGATGTAGCCACACCTGAAAAAAATCACAAAAAAGCTGTTAGATAATTATGCCTTGCTCTACCACCATCTCCCAACTGTTAACAGTTCTAGGCGCTGAACCCGTGAATTTATCTGCAACCGCTCTAGGACAAATGAGCAGCGGTATTCAAACAGACACCCGGATGATTAAACCCGGTGAGGTGTTCCTAGCTTTGCGGGGGGAAAAATTTGACGGTCATGATTTTGTGGCTGCGGCCATAGGTCAGGGTGCTTTAGGGGCGATTGTGGACGGTGATGATGAGTATCCAGGGTTACCTGTGTTACGGGTGGGGAATACTTTAAAAGCATATCAGCAACTGGGGAGATGGTGGCGCGATCGCTTTGATATCCCTGTGATGGGTGTAACTGGTTCCGTAGGTAAAACCACCACCAAGGAACTAATCGCCGCAGTGTTGGGGACTCAGGGAAGAGTGCATAAAACCCATGGCAATTTTAACAACGAAATCGGTGTACCCAAAACTTTATTAGAACTGGGTGCAGACCATGACTATGCTGTGATTGAAATGGCGATGCGGGGGAGGGGACAAATTGCGGAATTAACGGAAATAGCTCGACCTACCATTGGGGTAATTACTAATGTGGGTACGGCACATATTGAGTTACTCGGTTCTGAGCAAGCCATAGCGGAGGCTAAATGTGAGTTATTAGGGAAAATGCCTCAAGATGGGGTTGCTATTCTTAATTATGATAATGCTCTATTAATGGCTACAGCTGCACAAGTTTGGTCGGGGGAAGTTGTAACTTATGGCTTGTCTGGTGGTGATATCCAAGGGGTGGTGTTAGATCAAGAAACTATTCAAGTGGGGGAAATGCAGCTACCTTTACCCTTAGCTGGTGTTCACAATGCTAGTAACTTTTTAGCAGCGTTGGCGGTGGCGAAGGTTTTAGGGGTTGATTGGTCAGGTTTGCAAGGGGGGGTGATGGTGAATATGCCTACTGGGCGATCGCAGAGGTTGAGCTTACCTGATGATATATTAATCTTAGATGAAACCTACAATGCTGCACCAGAAGCTATGATTGCAGCTTTGCAATTGTTAGCGGATACACCGGGAAAACGCAGAATTGCCGTATTAGGGGCGATGAAAGAATTAGGGGAAAAATCCCGACAATTGCACCACAGAGTCGGTGAAACCGTCCAAAAGTTGGAATTAGACGGGTTGTTAGTTTTAGGAGATGGAGAAGATACCCAAGCAATGATCGCCGGTGCAAAGGGTATTCCCACAGAGTGTTTTACCAGTCATGGGGACTTAGTAACTAGATTAATCACATTTGTGCAACCAGGCGATCGCTTGTTATTTAAAGCCGCCCATTCCGTGGGACTAGACCGGGTTGTTAATCAGTTCCGGGGCGAATTTATGGGTAAATAAATAAAGTCCGCAGGGTGCGGACTGAGAAAATTGGATAAGGTTAGGTTTTTAACAAGATGGACTACAACTTGTTAGAGGTTACTTTTATTCTTGATGACTTATGGAGAAAAATCAAGTATCCCAGAGAGAATGTTTAGACATAAATACGGTAATTATGTCGATCAGCTCCAACGGTGGGCAGTAGTGTGGTATAAGTGGAGTCATCTACTTAACTGAACATTAAAAACCAGTTAACTTATCCTTAATAGGATGTGACGTTATGAGAGTATATGATGTTGTAGCCACATAAATTCAATTTACATCGTCAAGCTCAAGCCTGCCGATTTTCTTAATTTTTCAATGTAAATATTAGCTCTTATTAACAGGATAAATCTGACTGACGTTAACAGGGAAACTACAAAATGTCTGAAAAACACAGGGTGAAAGAACTTAGGAGAGGTTTAATAACCAAAGGGCAGAAAACATCTGAAAAACTAACAAGTATGTGGTCATCATGGTATCTGATGGTGGTGGAATCAGTACCATTTTTGATAGCTGTGGCTGTATTTTTAAGCGTTGTCAGTTTAAAAAGCCCTGTGCTGCTGTTTTGTTTGCTCCTGGGAAGTTTACTAGCAATAGTCATCCAGCTTGGACAGAGAGTAAATTTAGCAAAGCCCTGGGTTGTGTTCTGTCAAATCCTAGCAGTATCCCTGGTTCTGAGTTTATTTTGGCTAGATTACTTTGCATTTCCCGCACAGGCGCAATTTTTTGGTAAAGCAGAGAGTTTTTTCCGCAATACTTTAACACAAGGTACGGAAACCAATAGTAATACCCAAACAGCAGTCAGCCTAATATTTAACGTTTTACGAGCAATTTATTTACTGTATATTGCAGGTTCTTTAGTTGGTGTAATTAACGCCGTTAGGAAAGATGAAGATTGGCAAAGTATAGCCAGGGTTCCCTTATTAGTAGTAGTTGCGGTCACAGTTGCTGATGTGCTGACAGGGTTTGTAATTGGTGATGTGAGTAACTAAAGTATGTCTGAAGAAACAGATAGAGAATTTCGCCCAGTGAATCAAATCCTGGGAGCCCAACCTTCATTAGGTCCAATTCCTGCAGATCAAATCTTTCCCTGGTTGGTGATTATTCTCGCTGCTTACTTAATTGTAAATGGAGTTTTTGGGGGAATATTTGCAGATGATTTTCAAAGATGGTTATGGACAGCATTAATTGCGGGTTGGGGAATAGCGACTTGGTGGATCTTAAGTGGTGGTAGGAGTTGGCGATTTTTAAGCAAATTCATAGGAGTTCCCACTTGGACAAGGGGGTTTGCTCGTTATTACAGCTTGTTAGAAGTTAACCATGAAGCAGAAAATCGGCAAACAAAGCATAAAGGTCGGCGGTCAAGAAAGTAGATTAACACCATTTGAGGATGCTTTACATTTAGCTTCCATGTTACGCATTTCCCTGGATGGTCGTGACATAGGTGCTTACATTTTAAACAAAGACACTCAGAAAGATAGATTTTGCTTTGTTTTTGGGTTTGAATGTCGGGGAATTCATACTACGTTAAGAAACGAGCAAATAGAGACAATTTTTAATAATATAGAATCTGGTTTAAAAGATATTCCTGAAGGGGAAAAGATGACCTTGCACATGGGGTCATTTAGTTCAGATAAACAAAGACAAATAGAACTATCTCACTTAGTCAAGCAGACACCATCACGGGATATTAAGTATTTATTGACATCGGAAAGAGCCAGAACTCAAGAACTAACTAATGCGGGGATTCGTAAGCCGAAATTTTTACGGATATATGTAACCTATACCATTGAACCGAATACGAAATATACAGATGATTGGATAGAGAAAGTATTAGGTAAAGCTGAACTATGGTGGTTAAACTTTAAAGGGGAACTAGCCCAAGTGCAAAATGAGCGCCTGGAAACTCTGATTATCCAGTCCTATCAACAGGGTTTCTGTCGCTGGGAGCAGTTATTATCTAACAAAATGGGTTTAGATGTTAAACCTTTAAATGCTGATCAACTATGGGAAGAGGTCTGGAAAAGATTTAATGAAACACCACCTATACCCATTCCCCAGTTAGTTCATTTAGATGAAAACGGACTATATGAGCAGGTTAATTCAGAGTTAAGTAGTAGTCAATTACTTATAGAAAATATCCACAGTACAACTTTACTGATGGAGTCTGGTGTACCCTGTGCTGACCGTCGTTGGGTAAATGTGAAAAATCGCTATATTGGAGCGTTGACATTTCTAGAAAAACCCGGAGGGTGGCCGAATAAATTCGCTCAGTTGCGTTATTTGTGGGAATTATTAGCCAGAGAAACTGTCACAGATACAGAGATTTTCTGCGAGTTAACCGCAGCCAACCCGGCTTTAGTGAAGACTACATTACAACGGGTGCTGAAGCAGTCGAATATGACAGCACTTATGGCCCAGGAAAAGAGTAAAACTATTGATGTCAGCGCTCAATTAAAGTTAAAGAAATCTGTAGCAGCCCAAGAGCAATTATATGAGGGTGCTATACCAATATATACGAGTATAGCTATTTTTGTACATCGTCCCAGCATAGACAAATTAGATGAAGCCACAAGATATATAGAAAACTGCTTTCAAAGACCCGCCCAAGTAATTAGGGAGGTAGAATATGCTTGGAAAATTTGGCTACAATCTTTACCGATAGTTTGGGAGGGTTTGTTAGTTAAACCGTTTAACCGCCGTCAATTATATTTAACCAGTGAAGTACCGGGATTAATGCCTTTAGTTTTAACCAAAGCTGGAGATAGTCGAGGGTTTGAGTTAATTGCAGAAGAGGGGGGAACACCCATACATCTGGATTTGTTTAACCAACATAAAAATTTAGCTCTGTTTGCGACTACCCGCGCTGGTAAATCGGTTTTGGTGTCGGGAATTTTAACCCAAGCCTTAGCTTATGATATTCCGGTGGTAGCTCTGGACTTTCCTAAACCAGATGGAACCTCTACTTTTACCGACTATACAAGGTTTATGGAGGGGAATGGGGCTTATTTTGATATTGCCAAAGAATCTAATAACTTATTTGAACAGCCTGATTTGCGATCGCTCAGTCCAGAAGCCCAGCGCGATCGCCTGTTAGATTATACTGCTTTTTTAGAGTCAGCATTAATGACCATGGTTTTAGGCTCATCCACCGAAAACCAACTGTTATCCCAAACTGTGCGTTCCCTGCTCAACTTAGCATTAAGAGCATTTTTTGCCGACCCAGGGATTACCCAAAGATATAAACAAGCGATCGCGGGGGGGTTTGGGAGTCAAGAGTGGGAAAAAACCCCCACCTTAAGAGACTTTCTTTATTTCTGTTCACCGGAACATCTGCAATTAAATGCTGTGAGTGGAAGAGTAGATGACGCTCTGAGTCAAATTCAACTGCGGTTAAGATTTTGGCTTTCCAGTCGAGTTGGACAAGCTATTTCTGCACCTTCGAGCTTTCCCACCGACGCGCAGCTGTTAGTATTTGCTCTGCGGAACCTCTCGGACAATGAAGACGCTGCGGTATTATCCTTAAGTGCTTATTCTGCAGCTTTGCGCAGGGCGTTAAGTAGTCCAGCTTCCATCTTTTTTATTGACGAAGCCCCGATTTTATTTGAATTTGACCAAATATCTGATTTAGTGGGGAGAATTTGCGCCAATGGTGCAAAAGCGGGAATCAGAGTTATTTTATCAGCCCAAGACCCCGATACCATCGCCAAATCTAAAGCTGCATCAAAAATTTTACAGAACTTATCAACCAGATTAATCGGGAGGATTCAACCGGTAGCAGTGGATAGTTTTGTCAACATCTTAAAATATCCCCGCAATATTATTTCTCGTAATGCGACAGAAAGCTTTTTCCCTCGTAAAGAAGGAATTTACAGCCAATGGTTATTAGATGACAACGGGATTTATACCTTTTGTCGTTACTATCCAGGTTATGAACAATTAGCAGTAGTTGCTAACAACCCCCAGGAACAAACCGCACGTCAACAAGTAATGCGACAACATGACAATAAATATGAAGCAATTTCGGTATTTGCGCGACAATTAATAGCTGCTCTCCGTGGGGGGTAATCGGCGTAATCATGTCCAATTTATTCAGGTTGAAAGATATGCACAAAACTACTGTTCTCACCTTGGGCTTTTCCTGGTTATTACTCCTCCCAGCAACAGCACAATTAGGCCAAGTTTGGACTGAGTTTCAATTTTATTCTGTAGATATGCAAAATTACCTGAGAAATCATCTGAGCGAAACCTTAACACCTTTAGAAATTAGAGGTCAAACTGCTCTCAATAATGCCACAGGAGCGGCGAATATACCTAACCCAATTGATGCGGGTAATAATTTTAATCAAGATATGATATTTAACCCCACAACAGATAGATTTGAAAATAATCCAGTACTACGCAGTAATGGTGTGAACCAGGAAATGAATCGCCTAATTACTAGGGGTTCCATAGAAAGTTATATGGGGAGAGATGGACAAATACGATTAAAATCTAAGTTACAAAATACTGAAACCACCTTAAATAATATTTCCGAACTTTCCCAAAGTTCCAATAACATCTTTCAAAGACTCGCTGATACTCTCGGCGCATCTGGCGATGCTTTTCTCCCACTGATGACGATACAGAAAGACCAAGCGGGTTTACAGTTACAAGGTATTAGAATCCAACAGGAACAAGCAAAAATCAGCGCTGAAACCCTAGCGCAAAGTATCCTCACCCATCAATCTTTACAATACTCCAATTTAAATTTAGTCAACATTTCCCAGCAGATGGAAGAAATGAATCGTACTCACAGGGTAGACACAGCTACGGAAGCAGCGAGATTTATCCGTAATACTTCTCAAACAGATTTGTTTGGTAGATAATTACTATATGGTTAATGAAAATGCAGGTTTATATTGCGCAAATCTTCCCAGAAATTGGGATTAATGAAACTTTTGATAGTGGTGCTGTAACTGCTAGAAGCATGGCTGAAAGTTGGGATAACCAATGGCTAGATTTATTACAAAATAATACAAGTAATAACTTATATGGAGCGTTAACAAACCTGGGTATATTTTTGGCTGTGGGGACGCTATTGTTTTTTATGATGCAATGGCTCAAAGATGTGATCAACAGTGAATATTCCCGTCCTATAAGTGGTTTAATTTGGCCTTTTATAGTGGTGCTGTTTTTGAGTAATACGGGAAATGGTAGCCTACTTTCTAGTTTAACGCTGGGGGTAAGAAACTTGATTAACACAGTCAATCAACAAGTAGTTAGTACAGCAGATGCTGAACAAACTTATCAGCAAGCATTAAATATGAGTTTAGCTGAAGAGGTAGCGGGTTCTTTACTTCGTCCTTGTCAATCCCTCAATGGGGAACAACAAACCCAATGCTTGGCCAGAGCGAGCGACCAAATTGATAACCTGTGGAGGGAATATAGAAACTTATATGGGAATAGAATTTGGATTGAAAGGCTAGAAAATCAAGTCAGTTCCTTGAAATTTAATACAGGAAATATCTCGGATATTACCTTTAACTCTTTATTAGGGAATACCGCCCAAACCAGAATTAAAAACTTCTTAATTTCTTTGCAATATGCGTTTCAAAACCTTATAGAAGCTACTATGTTACTTATAGCAGCTTTAGGACCATTAGCCCTAGGCGCATCTTTATTACCTGTAGGGGGTAAACCGATTTACGCATGGTTTACAGGTTTTTTTGCGGCGGGAATTAGTAAGATTTCATTTAATATCATTGCTGCTGTGACTGCAGCAGTAATTATCAATGGACCAGCAGAAAACCCCAATGCTAACCCTGATTTAATGTGGTTTATTATCTTTGTGGGAATTTTAGCGCCAGTATTATCCTTAGCTGTCGCAGGTGCGGGAGGATTTGCGATTTTTAGCGCCATTAATAATAGTACAGCCTTAATCAAAAATAGAATCTAAACATCCCATCGGTGTGCAAATGACGAAACTACTCCGAAAAAGAAAATCTAGTATCAATTTTCTCACAATTTTTGCGATCGCCACTTTCAGCTTACATCTAGCAGTATTATTTCTATTCATTTTACAAGGGTTAAACATTCGCCAACTGAGTCTGAGAAAACCCCCCAACTTTGTGGAAATGGTTGATGGTCAACCTATAGGCGCTGTGGATGATTTAGCTAGGGACCCCGAAGCGATTCGCCAATTCATCAGTAAAACCATGACATTGATGTTTAATTGGTCAGGAACCCTCCCCCCACAAACTATTGCAGAAGCTGCAAAACCCCAACCAGACCCAGGAATACCCATCAGAACCCCCCAAGGAGGTAACCAACGAGTCACTACCAGCAGTTGGGTAGGGAGTTTTGCGATCTCAGAAGATTTTCGTCCAGGTTTTCTAAGTGCGATCGCCCAAATGACCCCACCAGAAGTATTTTCAAACAATCCTAATCAAATTATCTCAGCAGAATTAGTCATTCAAAGAATTTACCCCCCAGAAACAATAGCTCCGGGGAAGTGGCGAGTAGGGATGATAGCTGACCTAATTCAGACCAGAAAAGATGACCGGAGAAAAGCAGTCACACCCTTTAATAAAGATTTTTTAGTGCGTGCGATCGATTATTTTCCTTACCCCCTAAGAGATAGTAGTACGGACATCCAAAAAGCAATTTATAGCCATCGCGCTGACAAACTAGAGATTTACGAAATTCATGATTTTTGTTTAGTGGACAACTCCATTATTGTCAGGGAGGATAAATCAAACCGTTGTAGAAATTAAAGTAACAAGTGACTATCTATTTTAAGTAAATTATTCTCAAATTTATCAAGGCAAATATTTATGCAATTAGTCAAGCCAGAGAAGAGAAAAAGTAGTATATTACCACTATTAGCGGTAGGGACATTTGGGCTAAATTTATTTAGCTTGCTCTTGATTTTGTTTCATAGTTCCATGATTCAAGATTTAGAACAGCAACTGACACCCCAAAGCTTGGCCCAACTTGCTGATGGTCGAGCGATTACCTTAGACCCTCAACAAAGTGATGAAAGACATCCAGAAACAATTCGCCGATTTGTCGGTGAAACCATGACCTTAATGCTTACCTGGTCACAAAAACAGCCGCCAATCACAGCTTGGGAAATTAGTTCCCAACTCTTAGCTAATAATTTGAGAACCAAGTTTCAGGAGGAAATTACTAAATTAAGTCCGACGGGAAAATTTATTAATAACAAATCTGAATATATATTAGTAGTACAAAGAGTATCTCAACCGGAAAAAATAGGTAATGGTAAATGGAAAGTTGAAATGTTAGCTAATCAATTAAACTTTAGTGGTTCTAATAATCTAGGAACCTCAAATGAGTTCAATAAACAAATTTTAGTCAGAGCCATAGATAAACCAGTAACTTCAACTCCACCCCAAGGGTCATCTTGGGATTTAGCAGCATACCGCTTAGGAGAAGCTAGGCTAGAAATTTACCAGATATGCGACATTACAGACAAAAATTGTTCTTGAAATTAAAACCAACTAAAACACCATGAATACTTATTCAATTCACCCAGAAATTTCTCCACAATATACAGTGGAACCAACCCCTGAGCACCATGAACCAGAAATAGACTTGTTAGATTGGGAGTCTAGAATAGCTCAATTGGTGGGTTTTGAAGAAGAGTCACCACAACAAGATTCAATTAGCTTTGAAGCTCACACTATTCCCCCCGAAGAAGTAGAAACCGAGCAGTCACTGTCATCTAATCCCTTTGCTAAGTTAGCCTTAGTAGGTGGTGCTACCTTAGCTGTAGTGGTAGTTGCTGGGGTGTTTTTATCCCAAATTATGAATAGCAGCAATCAAAGACCCAGAAGTAATTTAGTTTCCCCAACGGTTCCATCACCGGCTATGAGTGAAGCTCCTGAAGTAAATTTAGCACAAGAGGTGGAGATACTCAAGACAAAGTTAGCCCTTGCAGAACAAGTACAGACCGTCAGAGCAGCTCAAGAAAATCTCAGAAATAGACCACCTGCGCGGGTGGAAACTCCACAGGTGAGAGCAAGTACACCTACAACACTGGAGACATCTCCACAGAAAATAGTCAGAGTTGAGCAGACTATTCAAGAACCCGCACCTCCTTCAGTTCCTATTATTGAGCAACCCGCGTCTCCTTCAGTTTCTATCCCACCAATAGCTATGGACTCTACACCCCCACCGATTGTTATCCCCGCAGTATCGCCACCAGACCCCCTGAAGGAATGGACAAGGTTAGCCAAGTTGGGTAGTTATGGTCAGGTAAATACCACCGGTCAATCAAGAGTAAATACAGCTTTATCTGTACCAGAAGTTAATACTTATGCAACGAAGTTGCAACCGGGACAAACACCACCACAACCAGAGATTTTAGTCAGTCAGGCACAATCACAAAACCCGAAATCTGTCAAGGTAGGAACTAATGCTAAAGCCGTATTAGCAACGGCCATCTTTGGGGAAACTACTAGAGCTAGGAATAATGACGCTCAAGAAGAAGATAATCTATTTGTGGTACAGTTGCAAGAACCACTAAAATCTATAGATGGGGCGATCGCAGTACCTGCTAATACAGAATTATTGGGTGAAATTCGTTCTATTTCCGAACAAGGTCTACTACAGTTAAATGTAGTCAAAATCATCTCAGAAGAGAACGGTGAGTTGATAGAAAGAACCTTACCCAAGAATGCAATTGTACTTCGCGCTCCTCAAGGTAAACCTTTAATAGCAAATCAATATCCCGATCAAGCAGGATCAATAGCAGGGATGGACACAGGTCTATTCATTTTAGGAGGTATTGGTAAAGCTGCGGAATTATTCAATCGTGCTGAAACCGAAGTTTCTATAGAAGGTGGTAGTACCGTCGTCACCAACACCAATAACAGACGCAACATACCAGCTGGAATATTGGAAGGTGGATTAAGGTCAGTAGTACCCCAAATATCTCAACGCAATCAACAAGCGATTTCTCAAATGATGCAAAGAACTAATATTTGGTTTATACCAGCTGGCCAAGAGGTAGAAATATACGTCAATAGAACCGTAAAACTATAGCAATCCTAAATGATTCATGAACAATTTCTGTTCCCTGTTCCCTGTTCCGGTGTTCCCTTTCCTCACTCATAATTTCTCAAGTCAAATAGGATGACTATATAATTCGTTATTTCTCATAATAGCAATATTCTGGGTTGGGCATCCTACCGGACTTAATTAACCCCAGTCACCCTAATCGCCGTTTTCCCATTGGTAGCTATGAAACACATTCTCAAATATGCTAATTTTTGGACTCTCACCCCTCTAATTTTCTCAGTTGCCATCTTACTATATACAGGGCGAACTTTAGCTAATAATGCCGTTTTGCGTTCCCTGTTTTCCTGTCAAGCGCAAGGTTTAGGGGGAGTAGTACCTACTATCAAAGTTTCCTATCAACAAGGGACAAACTTAAGCTTTCTCCCAGCAGGGGAAACAATTAAGAAAGTTTGGTTAAACGACCCATCACAAGTAACAATGGACTTTGATGGTCCGATGTGTATGCAATTGGGAGCAGAACGTAACTTAAATTCCGGAGACTGTAAAAACTCAGCCGCAAATGTCATTCAACTGCGGCGCATTCCCCGGCTCAATATTCCCGGAATACCCAAAACAGATAATACACTTTTAACAGTAATTACCGAAGAAGGAAACAGGAGTAAACTCTATACCTTCAGAATATTATATCAAGACACTGCTCCTGATTATCACACTTTAGCAATTTATCCCGACCCAGCCCCCACGGAAATAGCTTGTGTCAGTACATCCAATGAATTAATTTAACCCTTTGACACACCCCAAGCTTGTTGGGGTTAAGACCTTTGATAAATCTCAAATTAATCGGGACATAAGTGTAACTATTTTGTCCCTTTTATTTTATGTAAATTTATAGCCAGAGTGGTTTAAGTGTAATAATATGCCATCAATAACTATATTTAGTAGTTAGTCGGAAAAATGGTGATTAAAAATATGACATTTATCTTAAATTCCGATAATGCTTTTGATTATTTGCTGACACAAGGGTTATTGGATAAGTCCCAACAACCTCCCACTAAGATAGAACCACTCACAGCCAAGAATTTCAACCTATTACTTACCTTTACACAGCAACACAAATTACTGATTAAGCAAGAGCGACTGAATCAAAAAGGTGTAGCAGCTGGTGAGTTTCTCGTTGAGTGGCGCATTCAAGAGTTTTTACAGCGATTTCCAGAACTGGGAAAATACCGTCAATTTTTAGCAGAGGTACTGCACTTTGATGTAGAAAATTCCATTATTGTTTGCAGATATCTGGATGATTACCGGGATTTGATGGATTTCTACATGAAAGAAAAAAGCTTTCCTACTGAAATTGCGATCGCAATTGGTAATCTCTTAGGAACCATCCACCGTGATACTTTTGAGCATCAAGAATATCAAGAATTTTTCACTCAAGATTCTGTGAACTTTGATCTGGTATCAAATTTGATTCTGGGATTTGAACGAGTCGAGCCAGAAATTTTTGGTTTAGTACCCGATGATGGGTTAAAATTCTTTGCGCTTTATCAACGTTATGATAGTTTAGGGCAGGCTATAGCAGAATTAGGTAAATCTGTCAAGCCTGCTTGTGTGACTCACAACGACTTGAAACTAAATAATATTTTAGTGCGAAACAACTGGCAAGATGACCATAATCATCATCTGATCAGGTTAATTGATTGGGAGCGATCGCACTGGGGAGATCCCGCCTTTGACTTAGGGACAATCATCGGGAGTTATGTACAGATTTGGTTAGGTAGTTTAGTTATTAGTAAATCCCTCACCATTGAAGAATCCCTGCGATTAGCGATTACCCCCTTAGAAATGCTGCAACCTTCCATAGCCGCATTAACCCAAGGTTATTTAAACACATTTCCAGAGATTATACAACACCGTCCCGACTACTTACACAGAGTAGTACAATTTGCCGGATTTGCCTTAATTCAACAAATCCAATCCATGATTCAATACCAAAAATCCTTTAGTAATACGGGAATTGCCATGCTGCAAGTAGCTAAAGCATTATTAACCCGCCCTGTACAATCAATACCGACAATTTTTGGTCATACCTTTAATATTACCGCAGTTTAGCTCATACTTTACCCCTCAACTTATGCTAACTAACAACTTACTAGAAACCCTGGAAGACATCGTTAAAAAACTAGAGATTAAAACTGATTTTTCAGTTCATCATCCCGACTATAAACCCTTAGAATTACCTCTAGAAGTAGTAGAACGGTTTCAAAAAATGCCCAAGCAGATGCAGCAAAAATATTTAAGTTTACAACTGCGAAGTTTTCTGTATGGCATTTATTATAACGGTTCTCTGCGGAGTGTATTGGCGCTAGATAGAGAAGAAAATAACTTACCCCAAGACTTAGAGAATAATAGTCTTTTAGGCGTGGATTTAGAATTTTACGAACATTTACATAATAGCAATCAAGGAGATGGGTATTTTGACTATGGTTGGTATGTTATGGGAGAAGAACCAGACGATACATTAGCGGTGACACAAGGCGGTTTAAGGCTACATATTCACCGAGATAAACATCTATCACCAGCCGAACAAAGTGCAAGAGTGGGTGATACTGTTGCTGTTCGGTTACCAAAAAATAGAGTACAAAATGGCTTTTACATGGCTGTTGGGAATCAGGGTTTTACTCGTGTGGAGGATGAGCCAAAGAACTCAGTAACCGTGAGAATTTATTTTAATTTCACTCCTGAAGGTGCTGTAGGGGTAATGGGTAGTTTAACCCAGCAACTAAATGATTTAGGGATTCCCTTTAGTTTTAAAGTTTTGTACAATCCCCAAGATTACGGAAGACATGACTCAGGTGTATTGTACTTTGATAAACCAGATTATCAACAAGTTAAAACTACTCTACAGGATATATATCTGACAAATCAATCCTACTTTCACCGAGAAATTCCCCTATTTACCATGCAATTAGCACCGGGGTTAAGTTTAGCTGAAGAACCAAATCAAAAGTTTGTAGAAAAAGAAAGCTTTGGGATGAATCGTTGTCAGATTATCGCCAATGGATTATTAAAAGCTTGGTATCAGGGGGATAACTCCATTGATGGGAGGATGCAAGCCATTAATACAGAATTTTCCCAGTTAGGAATAGATTTAGCAAAAGCATATTTAAATGCTGGCTCTGAGGATATTTATCAATCCTGGGAATAAAGCCTTTTTCAGGCTCATGAAGTACACACCAATTCCCTATTCCCTATTCCCTATTCCCTGTTCCCTGTTCCCTGTTCCCTCAAACTAAAAAAAAATGTACCTCACGAGCATGGGAAATGCTATAATTATGAACGAGCGCGCTGACTTTGATAGCCCTTGGAAAGAGATACTTACCGAGTATTTTCCCCAAGCCATACAATTCTTTTTCCCAGCCACCGCGGCCTTGATTAACTGGGAGCTACCCCATGAATTTCTCAATCAGGAATTT
>NZ_JANQDF010000156.1:0-2884 GCF_029891675.1 Anabaenopsis tanganyikae CS-531 | reverse complement strand
ACCCTGAAGACTGCAAGTAACGCGAAAACCAGAGTGATGAGGTCAAGCCCTCGGTCTATTAGTACTCCTTTGCTACATACATTACTGTACTTCCACATAGAGCCTATAAACGGGTGTTCTGCCCGTGACCTTACCTACTTTAGTAGTGAGAGCACTCATCTTGAGGTGGGCTTCCCACTTAGATGCTTTCAGCGGTTATCCGCTCCGCACTTAGCTACCCAGCGTCTACTCCTGGTGGAATAACTGGTACACCAGCGGTGCGTCCTTCCCGGTCCTCTCGTACTAAGGAAGGCTCCTCTCAATGCTCTTACGCCTGCACCGGATATGGACCGAACTGTCTCACGACGTTCTGAACCCAGCTCACGTACCGCTTTAATGGGCGAACAGCCCAACCCTTGGGACGTACTTCCGCCCCAGGTTGCGATGAGCCGACATCGAGGTGCCAAACCTCCCCGTCGATGTGGACTCTTGGGGGAGATCAGCCTGTTATCCCTAGAGTAACTTTTATCCGTTGAGCGACGGCCATTCCATGCTGTGCCGTCGGATCACTAAGGCCGACTTTCGTCCCTGCTTGAGTTGTAACTCTTGCAGTCAAGCTCTCTTTCTGCCTTTACACTCGCCGCACGGTTTCCAAGCGTGCTGAGAGAACCTTTGCGCGCCTCCGTTACCTTTTAGGAGGCGACCGCCCCAGTCAAACTGCCCACCTGAAACTGTTCCTACACCCGCTGAGGGTGTGAGGTTAGAATTCTAGCTTCGCCAGAGTGGTATCTCACCGTTAGCTCCATATCCCCCACAAGGGATACTTCTATGCTTCCCACCTATCCTGCGCAAGCCAAGCCCGAACACAATTCCAGGCTACAGTAAAGCTTCATAGGGTCTTTCTGTCCAGGTGCAGGCAGTCCGTATCTTCACAGACATTCCTATTTCGCCGAGTCTCTCTCTGAGACACCATCCAGATCGTTACGCCTTTCGTGCGGGTCGGAACTTACCCGACAAGGAATTTCGCTACCTTAGGACCGTTATAGTTACGGCCGCCGTTCACCGGGGCTTCGGTCGTCAGCTTCAGGGCGAACCCCTGACCAACTTCCTTAACCTTCCGGCACTGGGCAGGCGTCAGCCCCCATACGTCCTCTTTCGAGTTAGCGGAGACCTGTGTTTTTGGTAAACAGTCGCCTGGATCTCTTCACTGCGACCCACTTTCGTGGGCACCCCTTCTTCCGAAGTTACGGGGCCATTTTGCCGAGTTCCTTAGAGAGAGTTATCTCGCGCCCCTTGGTATTCTCAACCTCCCTACCTGTGTCGGTTTCGGGTACGGGTATGATGCTTTCATCACATGACGAGCTTTTCTTGACACTATCCTTCACCATGCGGAGTTCGTAAACCCCTCCCAAACCAATTAGGGTATGGTTATCTTTCATGCGTCCCTCGCCATGCTCCCACATCTTAGTCAGGGATTATTCACCCTGTGTCCATCGACTACGCCTTTCGACCTCGCCTTAGGTCCCGACTAACCCTCCGCGGACGAACCTGCCGGAGGAACCCTTAGGGTTTCGGGGCATTGGATTCTCACCAATGTTTTCGCTACTCAAGCCGACATTCTCACTTCCGTCTCGTCCACAGCTGCTTACCGCTACTGCTTCTTCCTACTACGGAACGCTCCCCTACCGATTAATTCCTTAATCCCACAGCTTCGGTACATCACTTAGCCCCGTTCATTTTCGGCGCAAGATCGCTTGACTAGTGAGCTATTACGCACTCTTTCAAGGGTGGCTGCTTCTAGGCAAACCTCCTAGTTGTCTATGCAATCTCACCTCCTTTCTCACTTAGTGATGATTTGGGGACCTTAGCTGGTGGTCTGGGCTGTTTCCCTCTTGACAATGAAGCTTATCCCCCACTGTCTCACTGGCAATGTGTGCCCTGGGTATTCTGAGTTTGTCTCGATTTGGTACCGGTCTCCCAGCCCGCACCGAAACAGTGCTTTACCCCCCAGGTATATTCATTACCGCTGCGCCTAAACACATTTCGGGGAGAACCAGCTAGCTCCTGGTTCGATTGGCATTTCACCCCTAACCACAACTCATCCGCTGATTTTTCAACATCAGTCGGTTCGGACCTCCACTTGGTGTTACCCAAGCTTCATCCTGGCCATGGTTAGATCACCAGGGTTCGGGTCTATAAACACTGATTTTTCGCCCTCTTCAGACTCGGTTTCCCTTGGGCTCCAGCATTCTCGCCTTAACCTACCAGTGCCTATAAGTCGCCGGCTCATTCTTCAACAGGCACGCGGTCATCCGTTTAATCGGACTTCCACTGCTTGTAGGCTAACGGTTTCATGTTCTATTTCACTCCCCTTCCGGGGTTCTTTTCACCTTTCCCTCGCGGTACTGGTTCACTATCGGTCACACAGTAGTATTTAGCCTTACGAGATGGTCCTCGCTGATTCACATGGGATTCCTCGTGCCCCATGCTACTCGGGATTCAGCTTCTATCCTTTAGTTTTCGACTACAGGACTTTCACCTTCTTTGGTGCAGTATTTAGCTGCTTCGTCTAACCTCTAGATTCGATATTGCTGTCCCACTACCCCAAAGGATTAATCCTTTGGTTTAGGCTTTTCCCCTTTCGCTCACCACTACTGAGGGAATCTCTTTTGATTTCTTTTCCTCCAGCTACTAAGATGTTTCAGTTCGCTGGGTTAGCTCTTTCCTGCCTATATATTCAGCAGGTAGTCTTTAGGGTTGCCCCATTCGGAAATCTCCGGCTCTTAGTTTGCTTCCAACTCCCCGGAGCATATCGTCGGTAACCACGTCCTTCTTCGCCTCTGTGTGCCTAGGTATCCACCGTTAGCCCTTATTAGCTTGACCACTTTACATTGGTTTTTTCCAC
>NZ_JANQDF010000155.1:0-5947 GCF_029891675.1 Anabaenopsis tanganyikae CS-531 | reverse complement strand
TGCTGGTTATAGTAAACATCACCGCGATTGATGTAAGCTTGAGCATAATTAGGATTAAGTTTAATAGCTTGATTGAAATCAGCCAGACCTAAATCCCATTTATGCTGGTTACGGTAAACATCACCGCGATTTTTGTAAGCTGCAGCATAATTAGGATTAAGTTTAATAGCTTGATTGAAATCAGCCAGACCTAAATCCCATTTCTGCTGGTTACGGTAAACATCACCGCGATTGTTGTAAGCTGCAGCATAATTAGGATGAAGTTTAATAGCTTGGTTGAAATCAGCCAGAGCTAAATCCCATTTCTGCTGGTTACGGTAAACATCACCGCGATTTTTGTAAGCTGCAGCATAATTAGGATTAAGTTTAATAGCTTGATTGAAATCAGCCAGGGCTAAATCCCATTTCTGCTGGTTATAGTAAACATTACCGCGATTGTTGTAAGCTTTAGTATAATTAGGATTAAGTTTAATAGCTTGGTTGAAATTAGCCAGAGCTAAATCCCATTTCTGCTGGTTACGGTAAACATTACCGCTATTCAAGTAAGCTTTAGCATTAGGATTAAGTTTAGCAGGTTGGGTGTCATTACCTGGGGAAGCTGTCAAATTTTCTAAGTAGCTGCGTAAACCACTAGAATACAGCAACTCATTGATTTTTACCCTGGCTTTCCCTCCTCTCACTGTTGTCATGTTAGTGGGTAAAAACCCTGCAAGGACTAAATGATATTCATTTTGTGCCTCACTGACTTCTTCTTCAATTAAAATACAAACCAGAACCGCATTTTTGTTAATTTCTTCTTGACTAATTGACCATTCAATTTCATTAAATTTACCCTGACGAGCTTTTACCTGAATACCAATGGATGAATCAGCAGCTAGGGTAAAGTCTACCTTACCATCACCACCCTGGTATTGTTCATAGTCAACCTCCGTGAGCAGATCACCTAAACGGGTTTTAACTACTTCCTCCCCTAGCTTTCCCTTCATGTTGTTAACAAACAGATCACGAATATGAGAGGAACTACCTTTATATTTATTAGCCATGTCCCAGCAAAACCGCCGTAATTGCGGTAACCTGTCACTGGTAATCACGGTTAACTCGCCGTGCTGTCCTGGGTGGTCACACTGGAATAAATTACCGGACTTCAGTCGGTTGATAAAGTCTTTCTGTTGGGCTTGTAATATAGTTTGCCAGTCCATTAGTAAAAATTTGCCTTCATCTGACCAGAAATATTAATCTCACTCAGGGAGTAGTGTTTGATTTTTAACAATTTTTTGGTTAAGGTAATTTTAGACCTGTTTTATATTGTAGGGTTTCTAGGGTCTTGTAGGGGTATTAATATTAGTCTTAGTAATTGCTGTCCTCAGATGGTGGGGACATTAATTGAATGGAAATTGCCTGTAATGGCGATCGCTAACGGCTTTTAATAACCCTGCGACTCTAAGGGCGATCGTTAATATAAGTTTAGCTGCTGTTCCACCAGCGGGGACGGCTTTCACTTCTTCTGTGTGAGAATATATGTGGATTAATAACGCCTTTGCCAAATCTTGATGGTACTGTCCCTACTCCCAGAAGAAGCTAAGGTTTTACCATCGAAGCTCAAGGCTACTGAATAAACCCACGCTGAATGTCCTTTAAGGGTGGCGATTTCCTCTTGGGTGGCGACATCCCACAGTTTTATGGTGCCATCATCACTCCCAGAGGCTAAGGTGCGACCATCCGGGCTGAATGCTACTGAATTAACCGACCCTGAATGTCCTGAGAGGGTATATTCTAACTCCCATGATGTTAGTGATTTTTGTGCTTGATAAGCAGTTACATACTCAATTGGTTGTGGCTTGTTCATGATAGTTTACTATTAATGACACTGATTGATCCCCCCAAACCCCCTTAAAAAGGGGGGCTAAATTTTTAACAAAAGGGTGATTTAGGGGGATATGAAAACATTTGATACATCATGATAAACTTTTAAAACATCCTCTTAGGATTAAGTTTAATAGCTTGGGTGTAATCAGCCAAAGCTAAATGAAGGATAGATGTTAACGAGGGGATAAAGTCTTCATAAAACCCAAAAAAAATCAAGGATTTGTAAATATTGAAACTATTCTATTGACTTGATTTCGGGAATTTAAAATCAAGTAAGTTTCTTGTAGATAAAATTTCTCTCCACCACCATCATCAATGGGATAACTATATAAAACAGTTCTGTTTTTTAACCTTTCTGTTTTTGCAAAAGATTCACCATCATTAAAAGATTGCTTGGCAATATTTAGAGCTTGTTGTGAACTGATACCAGAATTAAACTGAATATCTGTGGAGACACCTTCAGTACCCTGAATTTTGAGAGAAATTGTTCCATTTTGGAATTTATATGATTTACGTACAGCACATAAAATTTGACCAGTCAATCTTTGACAGATATTATCCCATTTTAGTAATTGATTAATTAGTCTTTGTGTAATTTGAGAGTTACGAAATCTATTGTCATTTGGAAGTTGAAGACAATGTTCTGGTATACATTTGAGAGTATCATCAAAATTAAAAGTTGCTGGTTGTGCGTTAACTGCTGGGGTGTGGATAGACGTGGATAGAGTGAGAGTAGTAATTAATAAAAAGCTGAAATGTGGAAGTAGTTTGATTTTCATAACTTGTGCCTCATTGCTTACGGACATTGATAATTGACTTCAGGATATACCTTATTGGCATCAGGCTTTCTCAGTCCACGCCATTCCACCTTACTGAGTTGGGCTGTGCCGTACTCGAAATATTTTCTCAAATGAGTTTGCACAGATATTTTGGCATTTGGAAGCAAATTTTTTCCAATATCAATTATTTCATAACCGCTAAAACAAGCATCATTGGTTAATTCATTCCGTTGTTTATCATAGATATTTGCTTTAATAACTAAGTATTTTTGGGGTTGTCCAGTAGTATTTTGAATAAAAACTCTAAGCCATGATTCGCAAATTCTAGGAGATGTACTGCATTCAGACCCAGTAGCAACTATTTTTACCCCTGTAACAGCCCTTCTCTTCAGACCCAAGGCGAACAGTCCCCCCACAGTCGGAATTGTTCCTCCACCGGGGATGTCGAAGGGTAATAAAGTAGCAACATTTTTCTGGTATTTCCCTGGTTCAGGTGTTAACCCCAAGGGGGTGGGAATTTGTTCCACACAACCGGGGTAGGAAGTTGAGGGACAAGTGAAGCTGTTTTGATTGGTTTGACTCCAACCGGGGGTAGCACTGAGGGTGAATGTCAGTGTTGTTAAGGCTACAGCTTTAGTTAGTCCTATTAATTGCATGGGTTTTACCTTTGATGGTTAGTTAAATATTTAACTGTATGTGTACTTATAAGAAGAAACAGCAAAAGTTTAAATAGATGAAATTTATAATACCACGCTCTGGACATAATAAAATAAATGACACATTGATTTTAGTCAATCTCAGTAATACTATTTAGGTAATTTTGTCATCTATCTAAAGATAGATTTTTGATAATATAAAAATTTTAGAGTAGTATTGACCCCTCACCTTACAAAGGCATGGGGGTATATGACTTACAGCAGCGCTTCGTGTGGCGTTAGCTATACCGTCAACCGTCAACACCATGACCATTAACGCCCCCGCCAAATCTTGATGGTGTTATCCCCACTCCCATAGACTAAGGTTTTACCATCGGGGCTGAAGGCTACTGACAGAACCGGCTTTGAATGAAAAGTGATATAAACACGCTCTCGGATTGAGTCCTGCTGTTCCACCAGGGGGGCTAGTAGCCCTTGAATGATTTATTCTTTCACATATCTATCTTTAGATAGATGACAAAATTACCTAAATAGTATCACTGATACGACAAGACAAAAAAATACACTTTTCAACTAAAGGTAAGTTGATTGTGCTATTTTTAGATTGTGATTGAATCAATATTCAAAACCAGGGGAAAAATGGTTAATCTTGCCAAAATAGCCAATTTCCGGCTTTGAACAATGATGATGTTGATAGTAAATATACCCGTGTGGTAAGGGTTTAGCAATGCTAAACCCCTACGAAAATATGTGCTTTTTAGCGTCACACATATTTAGAGTTTATTGTCAATAGGTAACTTCTGGTTAGTTGTAAAAGTAAGAAAACAATACTTGATGAACAAACATTTTATCTCTAAAAATCTTTCTTTTCTGCTTGTAGGGTTGTTAGGCACTGCGGCGATCGCCTCTAACAATTATCCCGTTAAAGCAAACACTCCTCCTGCCATTATTGCTCAAGCTAGTAGCCAACAAAAAATCAGAATCGCTGTCTTAGATTTTGACTATAGCGCCTTAAGTAACCCTCAATTGTTATTAGATATTTTTGGCGGTAGTGCTAAAGGTGTCAGTGAAGTATTGGTGAATCGTTTAGTAGATTCAGACAAATATCGAGTAATAGAAAGAAGTCGTCTGAATGCGGTATTAACAGAACAAAACTTAGGTGCTAGTGGCAGAGTTAATCCTAGCACGGCCGCAGAAATCGGTCGTTTATTAGGAGTTGAGGTAATTATTATTGGTTCGGTTACTCAATTTGACATTCAAAAAAAAGGATCGAGTTTTGGTTTATTTGGTGTTAACGTCGGTGGACAGACTACAGAGGCTCTTGTCTCTTTAAATGTTCGAGCAGTTAACACCACTACTGGTGAAATCATTATGGTTGCAGAAGGTAGCGGTGTTGGCACTCAAAAAGATGATCAGGTTTATGTTTTTGGAATGGGAGGTGGTACAACTACCAGTAATGAAGGTAAATTGTTATCCGTAGCCACTCAAAAAGCTGTAGAACAAGTTATTAGCGAGATAGACAAAAAAAATAACCAACTAGCAGCAGTTCCCAAAGTATTACCCCGTGTAAATGCAGTGGTTGCCGACATTAGTGCTGGTTCAGTTATTCTGAATAAAGGTTCAAGTGACGGCTATAGTGTAGGAATGAAGGTTTCTATCGAAAGAGTGGGTAAGGAAATAAAAGATCCACAAACAGGCAAAGTAATCCGCCGTTTAACCACTCCCGTTGGGGTTGTGGAATTGTATGATGTGGATACGTCTTCTAGTGTTGGTAAAATTGTTTCTGGTAATGGTTTTAAAGTAGGTGATCTGGCTTCTCCCACACAATAGGAAATAAAAATTAAGAGGTTTTTCATAACCAATTCCTCGCAAGGGGCAAAAAAGACAGTCGAACCTTGAGAATTGCGTTCCCATCTAGAGGCTAAGAGGTTGTTTGTCAAGTCCCTCATGGTGTATCTAATATTTTTATATCCCCCTAAATCCCCCTTGAGAAGGGGGACTTTGACTCTAGTCCCCCCCTTTTTAAGGGGGGTTAGGGGGGATAAAGAAGTGTCTAAAATCACCTTATAAAAGTTATCAAACATCCTCTAAAGGTGCGATATCGCATTGGCGCTGCTGCAAGCATATCGCATTGGCGCTGCTGCTCAGTGCAGCCGGGGAATAAATTAAGCGTCTAATAGCCAAAGTCCACTAAAAGTGGACTGTTAGGTTACAAAAAATACTCTAGGCAATGATTGTTAACCTGATTTATAATGTTATATTTAACACGTAGTCGGATTTATCCGACTTAAGCTATTAGACGGGGGTTTCTAACCCCCGGTTCCCGATTGTCGTAGCTCTTAACCCCTGACCCCTGACCCGTTAACGGTATGGCTAACGCCACGCTATCGCTATCGACTCCGCTCACCGACCACCGTCAACGGTATGGCTAACGCCACGCTATCGCTATCGACTCCGCTCACCGACCACCGTCAACAACCCTGACAAGATTATGGTCAGAAGTGGGGGATATGAGGATTCACCCCACGGACAATATCCCCGACTTCTATGAAGATTTATGGCTACCTGACAAGATTATGGTCAGAAGTCGGGGATATGAGGATTCACCCCACGGACAATATCCCCGACTTCTATGAAGATTTATGG
>NZ_JANQDF010000154.1:0-36240 GCF_029891675.1 Anabaenopsis tanganyikae CS-531 | reverse complement strand
TTAAATGGGGCGTACAACATATTAAGAAAAGCAGTCCTGAACGCTTTTGCAGACGGGATAGAGGGGTTAGGAGTAACTCCAATCAGGTTTACCCCTGGTAAAGTGACTTTGTAGATTTGTCTATAATTTCACAAACTCTTAAGTCGTCTTCTAGCTCGTGGTTACTCTCCATCTTCATAAAACCTCCGCTCCTGTGCGGGTTCCTTCTCGTGCGCTGATAATCCGAACGCGATCTGCTCGATCTGTATGGGGGACTATCAGGATACGATTAGCACTGGATAATCCAATGATAACGTAACGCTCCTCACCGTAAGAGTGATCTGGGTCAGGGAATGTCACAGATAAAGGATCATTGAAAACAGTAGACGCCTCGTTGAATGAAACGCCATGCTTTTTCAGGTTCGAGTTCGCCTTGTCTGGATTCCATTCAAATTGCATTTAAACAACACTTGCTACTCTACTTGATTTTTACGTAAAACATCTTTAAGCGGTTTATTACCATACTGATGAAAAGTAAACAGTTATGGTGTGGTTTTTTTAATTAATAAATCAACTCCAACCATAACAGCAGCTATATTTGGCAACCATAGGCAGGAAAAAGAGACAACATCTGATATAATGAGAATACCGGATATTATTTGAACTGCATCGTAAACTAAAATAATTCCTAGAGTCAAAGCAAAGCTATTATATCTAACTCTGGGTTGTAAATTAATGCCGATCGCCCCACCCAAAAAAGCAAAGACAGTACAGGAGACAGCAGAACTAAATCGCTTGTAAATGTGAAACTTGAGATTGAGGAACTCACGGCGATCGCCTGCTGTTTCCAGAACAGACAATCGCTGATAAGCTTGATATATATTCATTTCTCGGTCATCAAGCTTTTCTCTGTCTGCTTGAAACTGTGAAGATATATGAGGCAGATATAAGGGCATAGTATCAAACATAACCCTTTGACCATAGGAGCCATCAGCATTAATCAGACTGTGGGAACCATGATAAAAATAGCAATATTCTTGTTGCTCATAGCATTGGGCAAAACTAGAAGTAATAATTATCTTCAGTCTTTGCGCATCGCGAATTAATAGAGTGACAGATTGCAGCTTGCCATCAATAAACTTATCTGCATAAAATAGATACTTAAGAGACCTTTGATTCTGTTCTCCAACATAATCTTGATAAAACTCCGTGTAAAAGATATCAGAGTTTTTCAGGTTTGACCTATTAATATTTAGAGAACTTTCTAAAGTGATCGCAGCCTGATAATTAGCGGGGGGAACAAATATATCATTAAATGTAAATTGGATGAACGTTACCAACAAACCGGTAATAATAGCGGGATAAGTTAACCTGTATAAACTGACTCCACAGCTTTGTAAAGCAATAATTTCAGTATTGCTAGAGAGTTTCTGATAAGTAAAAATAGTTGCCATTAAAGTGGCAATAGGTAAAGCCAATACAATAAACTCAGGTAATTTAAGAATATGTAGATATATTAAAACTGGAAAAGATAACTGTTTATTAATTAGAAATTTAAACTGCTCAAAGGATATGCCAATAGACTCAGCTACCACAGTCACAATGATAATGCTAAATAATAAGGGGCGAATCAACTCAGAAATTAAATAATAGTTCAATAATGATATTTGAGCAAAAAAGCTGATTTTTTTCATTTATCATTTTGTTGGTTATGTAATATTGGAATGAGCCGGGGAATGAATTAAGAGTCTCATAGCCGATTATCTAGATAATCAGCTATTGTGGTTTTATTGGCGTAGGTTAGCTTCCCCTTTGGGGTTAAATTAATTAGAGATAGCGGGTAAGATACCCGCACTACTAAATAGAATCCCTGTTTTAGTTACAAGTTGTGAGCCTTCCACCTTTGCGCACCTTAGCGTTACCTTAGCGCCCCTTTGCGTTAAAGAATAGTATTAAAAAAGTTTGATGGGTGTGTGAGTAAGAAATCCTAGTCTTTAACGGTTGATGAAATTAATTGCTTGGTTATATGCTGTCTCTACTTCTCTAAAGCAATCAAGCTGTTGTTGGTTTTGCTGAGTATTTCTTGAAATGGGATAACGTGCCCGACATTGGGCTTCTAAATTTGCCCTAGCGCTATTAATCTCTCCAAGGGTTGTGTTCTTAGTAACGGTTTCGGAAGCACCTAATGAAGGAACTGAAACAGTGAGGGTATTATTACCCCCACCGCCGCCATTATTATTACCACCACCTCCATTAGAAGTGTTACTAGAAGTACCGTTAGGACAAGCAGTAATCATTAAACCAATGAGTACAAGCCCAAAGATTCTGGAAGTAGATAAAATCGCTGACATAAAGTTAACCTGAAAAACGTTCTACTTATTACTAGAAGCTGGAAGCAAGTTTTCGCAGGTTAACTGATAGAGATTAGTTATTGTGTGCTAGTAATGTATAAATAATCTAAATATGGAGCGAGTTTACGAATTTGGTTGATGGTTGACTGTACCAAGGGGCGATCGGCTCAGTGCAGCAGTGTGGGGGCGATCGCTATTCAGTGACCTTATGCACCAATGGGCGATCGCCCTTAAGGGAGCCGGGGAATAAATTAAGAGTCTCATAGCTGATTATCTAGATAATTGGCTATTGGCGTAGGTTAGAGTCCCTGACAGTCAAATTAATTAGAGATAGCGGGTAAGATACCCGCACTACTACATAGAATCCCTGTTTTACTTAGAAGTTTTGATCCTTCCACCTTAGCGCACCTTTGCGTTACCTTAGCGCCCCTTTGCGTTAAAGAATAGTATTGAAAAAAGTTTGATGGGTGTGTGAGTAAGAAATCCTAGTCTTTAGTTTAAATTTAAGGAACCCCACGCAGATCAAGATCACAATTTAAGCTAGGATCACCAATCCTAGCGCAATCAGCGTAAGTATCAGCCGCATTTTGTCGCAACAGATTACGATAAGCATCATTAGATGTTGACTGTTGACGGTTCACAGTGGGAGTTGACGGTTGAATATAACTAGAAGTATAGCCACGACAGGAAGTAATCATTAAACCAATGAGTACAAGCCCAAAGATTCTGGGAGTAGAGAAAATCGCTGACATAAACTTAACCTGAAAAACGTTCTACTTATTACTAGAAGCTGGAAGCAAGTTTTCGCAGGTTAATTGATAGAGATTAGTTATTGTGTGCTAGTAATGTATAAATAATCTAAATATCGAGTGAGTTTACGAATTCGTTATAGATAATTGGCTATTGTGGTTTTATTGACGTAGGTAAGCGTCCCCTTTGGGGTTAAATTAATTAGAGATAGCGGGTAAGATACCCGCACTACTAAATAGAATCCCTGTTTTAGTTACAAGTTGTGATCCTTCCACCTTTGCGCACCTTAGCGTTACCTTAGCGCCCCTTTGCGTTAAAGAATAGTATTAAAAAAGTTTGATGGGTGTGTAAAAATTGGAAGAACTCCCAGGAGCATTACTGTTTAATTAAACGAGTTCCTGTTTGTACATTTACCAAACCTTGGTCTATAATTTCATATTTCCTGGTACCAGATAACCCTGATGAAGTTCTGACTTCAACATAAATAAAGTTCCCGCTACGTCTCCATCTACCTCGTACATCTACCTGGCGTGTGCGCGGACGAGTATAACCACTGTTAATAAAAGATGTACATTTTTCTACTAAGTCACCACTGTCATAAAAGTAATGAACACAGCTTTGGTCTATCCCTACTTGGCGATCGCTCTTTTGAGAAGTAAATGCTGCGAGTAATTGAGGGCTATTTTGTGCGGGAGCTACGTTCATATTCCCGCCAAATATAAATACTGTGGCGGTGGTAGTCATAAGTAATTTATGCAACTTGTTCATAGTTACCTCACTAGAGGGTAATTGTTAACTTCTAGTTATTACTAGAAGCTGAAACCGAGTTTTCACACATTTACTTATTAGTATTACTTATTAATAATATAATTTATATAAGATATACATATAAAAATACCTGCGAAAAATAGCTGTCAGCGTCCCATAGATAAATGTGTGGGTTAAACGAAAATACATATTTAACCTTATGTACTACATTCAACCTGGAAAACTTGTTTATGAGTGATATCAATGAAAAACTATGTCAACTGATTAATGAGGCGATCAGATTACCCCCAAAAAGCAAACAAAAGTATCAAAAAATCAATGAAATATACCTATTAGTAACCGCATCTGGGGAACTTTGGCGAGAATATAAACCCTACTATGAAGACGCATTACAGGACATGTGGAGATATTGCTGTCAAAATTTACATGAATATGATTCTACACAAACCCAAGTAATTACCTGGTTCAACAGACATTTAAAAAATGCTTTGGCTAGATATCGACATAATGAAGAAATCAGAAACAAAAAAATCTATCCCCTGATTAATAAACCATTATCTCACAAAGACATTGAACCATCACTGGATATATGGGAGGAAACTGCTAAATGGGTAAAAAATGACCCTGAACAAGTATTACGTAATGTCCATTTTCCCCATCATCCAGCAATTACGGCTCAAGTGATTATTTTACGGAGATTACCCCCTCATATTCCTGCTTGGAAAGAAATCGCCCAAGAGTTTAATTTAAACGATGCTGAAAGCAAAAATTTACCGAAGTGGTATAGCCGTAATTGCTTACCTTTATTACGGAAATTCGGTAATGAGCAAGGGTATATCTAAAAGTAGATTTTAGTAAATCTCCCATCCAATTATGAAAATTACAAGGTAGATAACAACTATGTCCAATCAAAGTTATGTGCAACAAGCAAATATTGCTATCCCATTAATTATTACTCAACAAGCAATTAATACTGCTGTAAAATTTGCTCAACAACAGCCTAATCTTAAAGCACAGCAAGTTTATCTCAATACTTTAGCTGTGTACTTAGTAAATAATTACTTAGGTATTATGGGAATTGAGACGGATTTAACAGCGGGAGATAGTTGGAATCCGGTGGTACGTTTCGCTGCTGATGTTGCTGATTTAGAAATTACAGGTGTGGGGCGTTTAGAATGTCGTCCCATAACTGGTAACCAGGAAAAATGTCCTATTCCTTTAGAAGTCATGGATGAGAGAATCGGTTATGTGGTAGTTGAGATTAATCTAGAAGAAAGTTCGGCGCATTTACTGGGGTTTACCCCAGAAGTGACAACAGAAGATATATCTGTTAATCAGTTACTACCAATAAAAACGTTATTTGAGCATATCAGTCAATTAACATCAGAAACCCCTATGGTTCAACTCAGTGACTGGTTAAATCATGTTTATGAATCTGGTTGGGAGTTATTAGAGAATATTTTCACCGATCCTGTCCATCAATTGAGTTTTGGTTTTAGAGATAGCAACACAATTATTAGGGGTAAAAAGTTAGATTTTATTCAAGGTGAGCAGGGGGTGGCGTTATGTGTAGCGGTGACTCCAGTATTTAACTCAGAAATGGCGATATCTATAAATTTGTATTCCTATATACAAAAAAAATTACCTTCTGGATTGCGGTTAATGTTATTTAACGCACAAGGAAAATTAGAAATGCAGGTAGAATCTGGGGAGAATGATCAGTTTCTCCGGTTTCAATTTCATGGGGAAATACAAGAAATTTTTAGTATTAAAATTTGTTTTGGAGAGCTAGAGATTACAGAGGAGTTTATTGTATAATTATGAGTCAAGTGATGAAAGCACCACCATGAGTAAAGTAGTAACTCTTGACTTGAATGGTCACCTAAAACAGGGATTTAACGTGAGTTTGGAGATTAAGGAGGAGGGTTACAGCACCATTATTTGTGGTCGCCAAGGAAACTTACCTCCTGCTCTAGAACTACACCAGGGATGTGAATCTCACTGGAAAATCTACCGGAGTTTAGCAGCATCCTATCGCATTAAAAATAAGCAAATTATCACTCAAACATATGTACAATCATGCTTAGAACAGTGTCATCAATCTAGTATTGAGTTAAAAAAGAGTTTAAATCAATGGGTGAAGTCCGAAGGGTTTCGGGAAATTCATGATTGTATTAAAGAACAGTTAAGCCCAACTGAACCGGCGCGATTTTTGATGCGTGGTCATGATGAATGTTTACAAAAGCTACCTTGGTATGAATGGGATATGTTTAAATCCTATCCCTACGCCGAATTGGGTTGGAGTTATGGAAATTACCAAGCAACTAAATGCATAAATACCAATCCTGGAAAAGTCAAAGTTTTAGTAATTTTGGGTAGTCGTCAAGGTATTGATATTGATATCGATAAAGATATATTACAGGGTTTACCTGATGTTGATGTATGTTGTTTATATCAACCGCAACGCAGGGAAATTAATGACCAGTTGTGGGAATATCAATGGGATATTATCTTTTTTGCCGGACATAGTAGAACGGAATCCCAAGTAGGTCAAATTGATATTAATCCTGATGATAGTATGACTATTGATGACCTATGTAAGGGATTAAAGAAGGCAATTGACAGAGGTTTAAAGTTAGCAATCTTTAACTCCTGTGATGGTTTGGGATTAGCTAAAAGTCTTTTTCAGTTGCAGATTCCTCAAATCATAGTGATGGGGGAGTTGATTCCTGATGCGGTAGCTCATAAGTTTGTGGAATACTTTTTACAAAATTTGGCTGGGGGTAATTCTCTATATCTTTCTCTCAGAGATGCTAGGGAGAAATTACAAGGGTTAGAAGATAAGTTTCCCTGTGCAACTTGGTTACCGATGATGTTTCAAAATCCGGGAATAGTACCACTAACCTGGGAGGATTTACGCGGAGAAAAAACCCCCACCCGAAAATTACACAGGGTGAATTTTATCCAATTATTATTAGCCAGTTTTGTGTGTACTGGTTTAGTGATGGGGGTGCGATCGCTTGGTTGGTTACAGGATAGGGAACTCAAAACTTATGATCAAATGATGAGTATGGGAAGGGAGGAAAAAGCAGATAATCGTATAGTAATTGTCAAGGTCACAGATGAGGACATGAACAATTTTCCTGGTTTATTCAACACATCTAAAATCACCGATGAATTACTATTAAAAGCGTTACAAAAAATTAATCAACATCAACCCGCAACCATAGGTTTAGATATCCTCCGGGATATTCCCACCTACTCAGTTAATCAAGTAGATATTTATCCCCAATTAACTAGTTATTTGCGAGAAAATTCCCATATTTTCCCCATCTGTAAAGTTGGTGAACACATAATTACCACCTCTGATGATTACGGTTATTCTCCACCCCAGAACAGCAGAAAAAATAATCTTAGCTTTAATGACTTTGTAGTTGATGGCGATCGTGTCCTGCGTCGCCATCTTATTTATATGGACCCCCCTGAGCGTTCTGTTTGTCAAGCTCGCCATGCTTTAAGTTTACAACTAGCGCGGAACTTTTTAAGCAAATCAGCAGGAATAAAATTAGAAGTTATACAAACTCCCACAGGTAAGTTATTTAAACTGGGTCAGGTAATTTTACCGGAGTTAAAAAACAAAGTCGGCTTTTATCAAACAATAGATGATGGTGGTTATCAAATATTATTGAACTATCGCTCTACCAAAAATATAGCTACAGAAATCAGTTTACACAGGGTAATTAATAATGATTTTCCTGCTGATTTATTCCAAAATAAAATCGTTCTGGTTGGTTACATATCCAGAGCCAAAGGTAATGATTTCTATGCTACCCCTGTGAGTGACAAACCTGGTGAAGAGATGGCCGGAGTCCAGATTCATGCACATATGACTAGTCAATTAATCAGTATTGCTTTAGGGGAGAGAAAACTATTGACCTTTTTACCTTGGTGGGGTGATGCTGCTGCAATTTTACTGATTACTTTTATAGGGGGTATACCTATTTTATATGGGGGAAAATCATTATCTGTAATCATCATGCTTGGGGAAATTATCATCATAACTGGTATTGGCTATTACGTTTATATTACAGGTCCATTAATCCCCACGATCATCGCATTAGTTTTCATCACAATTTACGCCTATGTTTCACCAATTACCAGAATAAATCATGTTAAGGAAAATAAGTAAAATTAACTATAGATATATCTCAGTATTAATGCTGGGCTTAATCAGCTTCCCACTGATATTACTGAAAGTACAAGGGGAATCTCCCCCCAATCAGGTTTCATTAATTCAATTCCTGCAAAAAAAAGACGAACCACCCCCAGATTTAGGAGACAAAGGCGCACCAGTGGGTAGGGTACAAGGAGGTCCACGTAGTCCTAACAATTGTCCTCACATCCAACCCCCCCTAACTGCTATAGTACCCAGTATTCTTGAACCCAGTCTTTTAACTCTTGTGTGGGGAACAACTATAAAATCATCACCCAGTCTCTGGTTTTATGTTCCCTACTCACCTAGAGATGTGGAGAGCAGTAAATTAATTATCTGGGATGGGGTTGCAGATAGACGAAAACATCCACCAGTTTATCAAGGTAATGTCACCTTAGAAGCAACTCCCGGAATTATTCGCCTATCCCTGGCAGACAAAATAAAACTAGAGGATAATCAGAAATATCATTGGTATTTATCAGTTTCTTTGAAATGTAATCCCCAAGACGACATTGGTGTGAATGGGTGGGTATGGATAGACACAGAAAAACTCAATTCTTTAACCCCAACCTTAGCGGGTAAGTCTAAGGAAGAGCAGGCTTTTATTTTAGCTCAAGAGGGTATTTGGCAGGATGCTTTTACTTTAGCGGTGGAAAATTCCCCAGCAGATTGGCGAAAATTGTTAATGGATATTGATTTAGATGATATAGTTACCGAAAGGGTAGTAGATTGTTGTAGCTTGGTGGACAGTGGAGAGTGATCAAGCTATAACCAATTTCCTACCAAAACAACTGTACCCCAATCACTGGGTGAAAAGTTGTTACTTAGAAGATATAACTGTGCTTTTTGCAGAGCTTGGGCTTTGGTCAAATCAGGATAATTAATTAATTCCTCATAAAATCGTTTGATTAAGACTGCAGTTGATTGATCATCTACTGTCCATAAAGTCGCTAAAGTGCTACGTGCGCCAGAACGGACTGCTAACCCTGCTAATCCTAAAGCAGCGCGGTTATCTCCTGTAGCTGTTTGACAAGCACTCAGAACTAGTAGTTCAATATTCTCAGATGTTAGTGGCTCTCTATTTGCTAATAAATCCCTTAATTCATTAATATTAACAGGTTCATCCCAGGCATATATAACAGTGTCTTGAGGATTAGAGCTAAACTGTCCATGAGTTGCTATGTGAATAATCTGGGGACGAGTTTGACTAACTTTCAGTTGTAAGTTCTTTTTAGTGAACTGTTCCTCACGCAGTTGTTCCCCTGGGAATAAAGACTTGATCTGATCGAGTTCTAACCTGACAAATGGTAAGGGTCCCAAGTTATTTTCATCTGGAAAACTGGGAGCTTGATCTGTACTGATTCCAGCAGATAAGGTAATTGGGGACTGTTGTTTGAGGGTTTGGGGCTGAAGTAATTTTAAACCAGGACTGTAGGCGATCGCATATTTTTCGATTAAATACTTTTCTCCATCATCCAAAACCGCCATCGGAACATTACGTAAGTATCCATCTACAACAAACACCACAGTTTGAATATTATTTGCTGTTAACACAGGATCAACCTGAGCAAACAACCACTGATAAACCTGTTGAGATAACCGGTTTAACTGGGGATCTGGGTAAGATTTTTTGACAATTTCCTGTAATTGTTCTAATTTACTTTCCAATCTCTCCTGAGTAATTTCCGTAGTATAGTGTAATAAAGGTTGTTCAGGTAGAGTGACAATCACCTCTAGGCGCTGGGGTAAAATAATCCCATAAAATATGGCTGTAGGTGATTTAGCTTGGGCTGATTGCTGGACAAAATCATCAATATTAACGGTATTATCTTCTATACAAGCATCTCTAAAAAAGTTTTCTAACTCTGCTAATTGCAAAGATTCAATCACATCACGGGCTTTTCTTAAATCATCTTGACTGGGATGGTCGGTTAAAAGTAAATCTATATATTTCCGATATACTGGTTCAACACTTTCCCTAAAATCATACTGTACATCTGGATTCAAAGTTACCAAATCACTACGCAAATTTTTCAGGTAATTAACCGCATTACCATAAGCTGTGATTGCTGCTGGTTTTTGATGGAGTTGAAGATATAATCTACCTAACTGCCATTGGATTTCATAATCTAGTAAAGAAATATTAAAAGCTGTTAATTGTTGATTTATATCTAAAGCTAACAGAGTATATTTTTGGGCTTTTTCCCATTCTCCCAGTTGCTCATATATTCTTCCCACCAGAGCTAAAGTATGAGACTGGGTGCGTTGATCTCCTAATTCTGCTGCTGTCTGAGCTATGTTAATTAGTTTTAACAATGTTGTGGAAACTAAATCTTGATCCCAATTATTCTTGGGATCATTTTCCTCCCTGGGTTGCAGACAGGTTAACTTTGTTGCTTCCTGACAGAATTGATATTCAGTTAACTTAATTTCTGCATATAGCCTAGATTGACTCAAGGGTACATTACCAATCAGTTTTTCAGCTTCCTGAATTGGGGATATATCTTGAGATAATTCTATCTGATTGAGAATTGCCTCTAGTTTAATCTGTCCTACTGGTGCTTGACCAGCTGCTTGGCGGTAATCTTTCTGTGCTGGTTGACAAAATTTATCTTGATTTTCTTCACATAAACTGCGTTTGGTATTACCTAAACTCAGTAAAATATAACTTTCATATTCAGGAAAAGAACCTTGGACAAGGTGCTGTGTAATCTCTAAAACCCCTTGAGACGCAGCCAAATTACCCACACCTCTCAAAGCATTACCTAAACTATGTAATCCTTTAACTTGACTCAAAGTAACATGATCTAAACTAGGGATTAATGTTTGTAAATTTCCCTGGCAATTTTCAGCATTGATCTGAAAAGCAGTCAGTAAAATCCGACAACTCCTCGGATAAAAGCCCAACTTTTGCATCCCTTGGGCTTGATTGACCTGATTAGCAAATAATAACCCTGATTCACCAATCTCACCATAAATTTTAGCAGCATCTTGCCAACTTTCCACAGCCCGTTCTGTTTGACCGATCATTAACTGATGCTGTCCTTGAATATCCCAAGTTTGCGCTAAAATTCGCTGTTGTTCAGTTGTCTGTTCCAGAGTACCTAGAATATTTAAACTTTCATCTATATATATTGCTGATTTGGGCCAATTTGCTAATTGTTGATAAGTTAAAGCCAGATTACCTAATACCATAGCTCGATTGAGTCTATCTCCCTGGACAGCATAAGCATAATCAGCTTGTTTCCACTTACTTACCGCTGCGGTAAATTCTCCCTGTGTGTATAAATCTTGAGCTTGTTGGACTATTGCTAAGGGATTATTTTGACTCTGAGCAACCACGGGGGAAATGGTCATGGATGTGATAAATAGTAATACTGTTATCAATCCCATATTTTGCTGATAAACCCTTCTCAGGTTCTGTAACGCCATTAAACGGAAAATCTTATGACCTGCGGAACTCCATAAGACTAAGTAGTTACCAAGATGGCGTTTTAAACTTTTCAAAGTTCACCTACTTATTTTGACTTGAGTAGTATTAGCACCACAAAATATTACAAAATATTAATATAAATGTAAATGATCATACATCCAGGCGATCGCCAACAAATCACTTTCAGTAAAACCAACTCTTTATGAACAACTTCCTGGTAAATTGATATTATTTCCTGGCCGTTGTAACCCCCTACTTCCAGGGTCATAACCAACCAAGATCACACTACCATCCTGATTAACCACCATACCCCTAGCTGGGACAATTTCCCGGCGAGATTTTTTGAAATTGGACTGAGAAACCACTCTCACAGGAGAACTGACCACCGGTTTAACTAACCCCACATCAACAGTATGGGTTTCTAAAACCTGATTGGGAGTCACAGGTAAACCACCCCTACCAGTGCGGTAAAATTCGCTATCACTTCCCTGAGAACAGACATTTTTAGCAATTAACCTACTCCCATCTACTATAGTTTCCGGTAGTTCAATTAACCCTTGAGTCGAGTCTACCCCCAGAATCTTAGTTTCAACCACTCCATCAATACCCAATTGTGAACTAGCGCTAATCATACTTTCCGGGGTAAAAAATAGGCGGTTAGTGGTAATTTGAATATTACCTCCATTACCCTCAACAGCATTAGCACTAATTTGACTATTATTTCTCCCCACTAAAAAGCCAGCATTAATATTGATATTACCACCATTTCCAGTACCACCTGCTGCAGTGGTAATCTCACCATTATTCAACCGTAAAAGATTATCAATATCCAAAATAATATTCCCACCCTCACCGCTAAATGTCCCCGCAGACAAAGCCGAACTATCATTAACAGTCAGATTTCCCGCCCTTAAATTAATATTACCAGCATCTCCCCTACCCTCACTACTAACCCCAATTCTAGAACCATTATTTAAGGTAAAAAACATGGGGTCTATGAGAATATTACCCCCCTCTCCTGTAGAGTTAGGGGTTGTAGTTGCTAAAATATTACCCTGATTCAGGTTAATACTTTCAATAATATTAAGGACAATATCCCCAGCCTTTTGCTCACCTTCAGTAACAGATAAAATACGCCCATCTTCCTTAATCTCCAGCTGACGAGCATTCATCACAATATTACCAGCTTTACCTGCTCCCAAGGTGCTAGCATTAATTTCACTACCATTACTCAAAGTCAACACAGATGTATTCACCTCAATATTACCAGCATCCCCTCTACCCGTAGGTTTCACCACAGTAAATACACCACTTACTTGCTCCCTACTTCCCCCCTCAAAAACTACCTGGTCACTAGCAGTAATTCTCACATTTCCTGAGTTTCCCTGTCCCCCAGTACTAGCAACCAGTTGAGCCTGATCTGTAATAGTCACCGATGGCGATATAATTATGATATCATTGCCATTTCCCACTGCTCTTGGTTCTACATTAGTGGAAATATTAGCTTTACCGGAAACTTCCACCCCAGCACCAGCATTAATTTCTACCTTACCCGCGTTTCCTTGTCCTCCGGTTTTAGCTTCTATAACCCCATTGTCGGACATTCTGAAAAAACTAGTTGTGATCTGAATATCGCCACCATTTCCCGTACCATTTAAAATATCAGAAGAAACCCGACCTAACTTTTGAATATCAACATTATTAGCAGCATTAATAATTATATTTCCCGCCCTTCCTTTTCCCAGGGTAGCTGTAGTTAAACCGCTAAAAGTGCCGATATTTAAAGAATTTGTATTAATGATAATATCACCAGCATTACCTACCCCAGTCAGACCGACATTACTAGATGCACCTGTCAGCGCTCCATTAGCAAATGTTACCTGTTCTCTGGCGTGAATATTGATATTTCCCCCATTACCTTGTCCCGATGTAGAGGCGTTGAGATAGGCATTATTTGTCACTTCTAAAGACCCAGTAGCAATATTAATATTACCTGTATTTCCTACCCCAGTAGCAGAAATCAGATTTTCAGCTACACTCCCAAAACCATCAAATTTCACTAAATTATCAGCATTAATATTAATATTTCCCCCTTGACCCTCCCCTCCTAAGCTAGCTAATAAACTAGCACCATTTATCACCTCTAAAGACCCAGTATTAATATTAATATCACCTGCATTTCCCCGACCCAAGATACCTGCTCTGGGAAAAATTCCGATGACATTTCCTATTGCGGTTCCCACACCGTCAACCTTCATAGTTTGGGTATGAAAATTTAGATTTCCACTATTACCTACACCAAAACTATTAGCTTGAATTTGAGAACCATTAGTAACCTCTAGGGAGTTGGTTTTAATGGTAATATCCCCACCGCTACCTCTAGCTTGACTATTGACCCGACTAGAAATTAAACTATTATCTATGCGAGTAGTACCATCGGCGAGAATCTCAATATTACCAGCATTACCAATACCCGATGTACTAGCAGATATTTGAGACCCATCTGTAATATCTATATGATTGCTGGTAAGATTAATCTTACCAGCATTCCCTATACCAGAAACACCAGCATTAAACACAGAAGAATTGTTGATAGTTAATTGATCAGCGATAACATTAATATTACCCCCATCACCAACCGTATTAGGTTGAGTATAACTCCTCAAATCGCTATAATCGAAAGTAATATTATCCTTGACTGTGAGATTAATATTACCAGCGTTTCCCCTACCTTGATTATTTTCTAAATTAATCTCAACATTTTTAGCTACTAAGGAGCCATTCTTGACACTAATATTTACATCCCCTGCTTTACCTTGCCCATTAGCTGTATAAATGCCAGTATAAATTACCGGTGAATAACCGGTATTCTCAAAAATCACATCTCCTCTTAAAGCCAGAATATTTATGTTACCCGCATTTCCCTGACCACTGGTGCTAGTATCAAGATAAGCGCTATCTTTGACAGTTAAAGAACCTGTGGTAATATTAATATATCCGGCGTTACCTGTACCTAAATCTCTTACCAGATTATCAATAACACTGAATCTACCAACTAAATTAATTTGATTTGTATTATTAATTTGAATATTTCCTGCTTGAGTATCTACTGAACCCGAACCTGATGCTATTCCCCCACGCAGTTGACTACCTCTGGTAATATCTAAGTTGCGCGAATTAATGGTAATACTTCCACCACCACCCCCAGTAACATTGACCTGAGCGCCATTGGTTAAACTGACATTTCCTTTGGTTATATCTATATCTGCGCTCCCTGAGCTATCAGGAAAACTCAGACGCAAACCCTCATCTAAATTAACTGTACCCGTTTGGGTTAAACCACCTAACTCTACCTGACTTCCCGGTGATATAATCCTGGCGTTATCAATGCTGACATTACCACCGATTAAAGCTAAGGTTTTACCTTCAGGAATGGTGAGATTTGAATTATTCAGGCTAATATTACCAGGATTGTCCCGAAATCCTAACCCTCTGGGAATATTAATATTTAATAAAGGTGGCTGTGTGGGATTAGTACTATTAAACTCATAATTATCAAATATAACTTTATCGGCTGTAGAGGCCACAAAAGAACCTTTTACATCTAAATTAGCATTAGCTCCAAAGGTAATACCATTGGGATTAATTAAAAATAAGTTCGCATTTCCCAAGACTCCCAAAGTTCCCAAAATATTGGAATGACTGATCCCAGTCACCCTGGTTAAAATATTACTAATATTATCTGGGTTGCTAAAATACACCCCCTGGTTTGCACCAACGTTAAAATCTGTAAAACTGTGGAATAAATTAATACCCCTAATTACGCCTCCTTCAATAATATCACTGGTATTTCCTTTGATTGTCTCATTCCTCACAGAAGAATTGAGGGTGTTATCTGGTATCAGTTGAGCTTTAACTAACCGAGGATTTACAGTTGTAATTAAGCTCAAGATGATTGGTAAGATGAATTGACAACTAGAGTATTTTTTGCAACTGTTCATTTTCATAACTTTGAACCCATGGCGATCGCAATACAGATCCCCGACTTCTCACGTCATGATTATACTCTCATCTAATTTACCCAGAAGTCGGGGATCTTACCCCCCATTGCAAATCTTAGATCCCCGACTTCTCACATCATGATTATACTCTCATCTAATTTAGCCAGAAGTTGGCGCAAAACTCAAGTAAAAAATAGGGTGTTCTGGTGAGTTCAGCGCTAAGAGGATGTTTGTCAAGTCATGATTAGTGTATCGAATATTATTTGACCCCTCCCTAAACCTCGCCTTGTAAGGGGAGGGGACTGGATTTGATTGTTTTTTGTGTCTTCCCTGTTCCCTCAGATAAAAATTATAGCATTTCCCATGCTCGTGAGGTACAATTTTTTTTAGTTTGAGGGAACACCGGAACAGGGAATAGGGAATAGGGAATTGGTGTGTACTTCATGAGCCTGAAAAAGGCTATATCAAACATCCTCTTAGTCTGGTTTGATGAGTGTAGATCAGGGCGATCGCCAAACTACCAGTACTGTATCAATTAATTAATACAAGTATTGATTAATTCCTCAACCCCAGCAACTGGCAAAATTTTTGTATTTAATTTTGCAGCTACCTCAGCAACACTCATATCATCTAAAAATATTAATTCCCCATGTTTTAACATCACCTTTGGTAATAAAATTCCATCTCCTAAATCCTTTCCCAGAAGATTTAAAACTAGGTCATGACCCGTAATTAACCCAGTGACAGTAATATTTTGTCCCCAGTAATCACTTGCTAAAGCCTCCATCTTCACTTCTAAACCCTCAACAGTATTGAGGCGTTGTAAAATCGGTTGGAATGCTTGTTCCACAGCATTACCCACCACCCAAGTCAATTTTTTCGGTTCATCTAGCTTTGACGGTAACAACTGCGCTGCGGTAGATGCAAATTGCTGAATAAATAAACGAATCGAACCCACACCGTTATCAATTTGCGGATACTCTTCATATTCCGCAGCGCTGGGTAATTCCTCACCCGCAATCAAAAACCACTCATCTGCTAACCAAGCAAAACCCGATCCTAATTGTTGGCGAAATTTCTGGGACATGGTTTTGACTTGGGAAATCACTTCTTGAGCCTTTTCCCTTGTTACCGGTATCAGTTCATCTGCTGCTGGGCGAAACCCCGTCAAACCCAGGGGAACTACTGCTACTGATGCGACTGCGGGTACTTCTCCAGTATGAAATACTGCTAAATCTTTCAGGGTTTTTTCTAAGTGTTGACCATCGTTGATCCCAGGACAAACAACTACTTGAGCATGAATTTGCAGTCTGCGATCTTGGAACCATTTAATTTGCTGTAAAATTTTGCCTGCACGTTGGTTTTTTAGCAGTCTGATTCTGATTTCCGGTTCCGTAGCATGAACAGAAACAAACAATGGAGACAAGCGCATTTGTTCAATCCGCAGCCATTCTTTTTCAGCTAAGTTAGTTAGGGTTAAGTAGGAACCATATAAAAAGCTCAGACGGTAATCATCGTCCTTTAAGTACAAGCTGGAACGCTTACCGGGTGGTTGCTGGTCAATAAAGCAAAAGGGACAACGGTTATTACATTGAATTAAACCGTCAAATAAAGCAGTTTCAAATTCTAGCCCCAAGTCTTCATCGTAATCTTTTTCTATTTCAATGTGATGAGTTTTTCCAGATGGGTCTAAAACTTCTAGTTCTAGCACTTCGTCAGCACAGAGAAACTGATAATCAATTAAATCACGGGGTTGTATGCCATTGATGGCAACTATAGCATCCCCCGCTTCAAAGCCAATTTCTGCGCCTATAGAATCGGGTAATACTCTGGTGATTTGAGCGGGACGGATGGTAGACATGATGAGAAACCCGGAACCAATGAATATCAACTATTGTTCAACAATCCGGTGCTAATTGCACCTAAGATTGCTACACCAAAGGCTAGGCGATACCAAATAAATACCCAGGTGCTTTGGGTCTTGAGGAATTGTATCAACCCAGCGATCGCCATATATGAAAATATCCCAGATGAAATGACTCCGACAACCATAGGAACCATACCCACATTACCTACACCCACTGCTAAAAAATCTTTCAACTCCACTAATCCTGCTAGGGTAATGGCGGGAATTCCCAGCAAAAACGAAAATCTTGCAGCTGTATCCCGCTCTAAGTTCATAAATAGTCCACCAGTCATAGTGGAACCTGAACGAGATACCCCAGGTATTAAAGCCAAGCATTGAACTAAACCCATCCATAACCCATCTTTCATGGTCAGATGCTCAAAGTCACGTTGACGTTTACCCAGTTTTTCTGCTATTCCCAATAACAGCGACATGAATATAGAGGCTATGGCGATCGCTGCTAGACTTCTCAGGGGTGAATTATCGTAGTCTGGGATTAATCCTTTAATTAACAGTCCTAAGAAGATAATCGGGACTGTTCCCAAACTAATTCCCACAAATAGCTTGAAGTCATGGCTTTGGTAGTCTTTGACGGCGATCGCTTTTGCTGCTCCCTTGATGATTTGGGTCATATCACCCCAGAAATACCACAGCACAGCCACAATACTACCCAGTTGAATAATCGCCGTAAAAGCTACCCCCGGATCCCCCCAACCCAGTACTACAGGTACAACCTTTAAGTGTGCTGAACTGCTGATGGGAAGGAATTCAGTCATTCCCTGGACAAAGCCTAAAAAAATAGCTTGCAGGATATTCAGTTGCTGTACCTCCCCTGACCCCAGGAGAGTTTCGGTACTTAAAACCTTTGCTGGAAATGCTGCAACCGAGTAAATAGCAGATGCTGCACTTAGGAATACGAACCATTGCCGTTTTGATAAAACCATTTAATTTATTTGTGATAGCCAAGCGCTAGAACCAATTATAAAAACATCTGTTTGGGCCACTTGCCAGGAAAAAGTCATCAGCACAGTTTACCCTGCTGCTAGTCAATTTATGCAAAAATTAGGTAAACTAAAAATCCCCCCCCAGGGCATTTTTAACTGTGATATCTTAATTAACATAAAGTTTAGTAACAAATATTAAAAACTTTGATTAACAATACTTTGTCTTCCTATGGCTGCACCACGCCAGCCATCACTACTCCCCAGACTCCTATAAATACTGATTTACCCCCCATTGACCAGGGGCAAAATAGTATCCATAAGTTAGAATCTACACTTGGCTTATCTGCTTCCCTACTCATATCTACGACCAAGGGACAGACTTGGTTAATCTTGGCTGCGGCTGTGTTTTTGGTATCAGTACCAGTATTTATAGAAGCGCCATTAGTGCGATCGCTACCAGTGCTAAGTGTAGCCCTGACAGGATTTTGGGTATGGCTGAGTTTTATTTTAATGTCGCGTCCTCAAACTTATATATGGGGAGATTTGCTTTTTGGCTTTAGCTGGAGTTGGTTAGCAGGAGCCATTTACTGGGGTTGGTTACGTTGGGAACCTTTATGGCATTTACCAGTAGAATCAATCGGTTTGCCATTTGCCGCTTGGTGTCTCCTTAAGAATTGGGGGCCAATTGGTAACTGGTTTTATTTAGGTTCCTTACTCGGTACAGCTTTGACTGATGTATATTTTTATATAGTAAACTTGATGCCTTATTGGCGGCAAATTATGCAGGTAGACCCGAATAACGTGTCACCAATATTACAAAATGCCTTAATCCAAGTACAAACGCCCTGGGGACAAGGCTGGGCAGTAATGGGGCTACTAATGCTATTAACCGCAGGGGTTTTACCCTTACGTACAAAATCAAAACATTGGTACGCCTTTAGTGGCGCAGTTTTAAGTACAATTTTGGTAGATAGCCTGTTCTTAATAGCTGCATCTGCCGCTTAAAAATTCTCTCAATATAGCATTTCCCATGCTCGTGAGGTACAATTTTTTTAGTTTGAGGGAACAGGGAATAGGGAATAGGGAATTGGTGTGTACTTCATGAGCCTGAAAAAGGCTATATGTTGCTAGTATAGAAAAAACCTATCTATAGGTTTTGCCAAAATCCCAGTCATCTAGATAACTTTTTGTAAACATCAGACCCAACCCAGTAGCAGCAAATATTGGGGGTATTAATACACTGTATATTAGTTTTTGATGACTGCTATGTGCTGACTAGGCTATGAAGCTCCAATTTCAGGTAAAGGAAGATCATGACGATCATATAGATATACTCAACCTATCTATGGTCAAGAACCGAAGATGAGACGCTGACCAGTATTCAACGGTATGCTTGACATCTTTGGCCTGAATTCAGCTTATAGTTGATAGCATTTAGCAAAACATGATTATCTTATTTTCATGGAAAGAGGGAGAAAAATTGTGAAAACATTGGTGCGTTTATTAACAGTATTTAGCTTGGTAGTCGGATCCTGGGGATGGCTGGGAACAACTCAGATAGCTGCGGCTGCTAATATAAACAGTGTGACTTTTAGTCCAGTGGCAGTTTTGGCGGTGACACGGCAGAATAGAGCAGATGCTAAGTTAGGCACAGAATTTGGTCAAAAAGTTGATTTGAATAATACCAACGTCCGAGCTTTTCAACAGTATCCAGGTCTGTACCCCACCCTAGCCAAAAAAATCGTACTCAATGCTCCTTACGATCAGGTGGAGGATGTCTTGAATATTCCGGGATTAAGCGATCGCCAAAAAGAACTTTTACAAGCTAACTTAGATAACTTTACAGTCACAGAATTAGAAACCATCTTCAACGCTGGAGACGATCGCTTTAACAACGGCATCTACAGATAACTGTCTCAACAGTTAAGCTAACTAAATATACGGAATAGCAGCCAACTTCCTAATTTTAGGGAGTGGCCGCTTTTTCTCAAAATGGGAGAGACCCGTCCCACTACTCCCTAATTAAAAGCCCCTGCTACCCAAATTAGACTTTGCTGCAAATAGATATTCCTAGCCAATTTGATGTTTTAGTAGTCGGTGCTGGTGCTGCTGGACTATATACAGCACTGTGTCTACCAGAGAAATTGCGAGTTGGCTTAATTACCAAAGAAACTGTCTGTTTATCTGCCAGTGATTGGGCCCAAGGAGGTATTGCGGCCGCCATCGCCCCAGAAGATTCGCCTTCATTACACATTGAGGATACATTACACGCAGGTGCAGGCTTGTGCGATCGCACAGCCGTAGAATTCCTAGCCCAAAGAGCAAGTGAGTGTATTCAATCCCTGGTAAACTTGGGAGTAGCCTTTGACCGTAACGGTCAAGCTTTGGCTTTAACTTTAGAAGCCGCCCATTCTCACCCCCGCGTTCTCCATACCGCCGATAGTACAGGTAGGGAAGTCACCACCACCCTGACAGCACAAGTATTGCGTCGCCAAAACATTCAAGTGATCCAGCAAGCTTTGGCTTTGAATTTGTGGATAGAACCCCAAACCGGCAGATGTCAGGGAATCAGCCTATTCTATCAAGGTAAAATCACACCCATCAGAAGCTCTGCCGTGGTTTTGGCAACCGGTGGCGGTGGCCAAGTCTTTGCCCAAACAACTAACCCAGCCGTCAGTACAGGGGATGGGGTAGCTATGGCCTATCGAGCCGGGGCTATTCTGCGAGATTTAGAATTTGTGCAGTTTCACCCCACTTCCCTCACCTTACCGGGTGCAGACCACTTTCTGATTAGTGAAGCCGTACGTGGCGAAGGCGCACACTTGATTGATGACACTGGGCGGCGTTTTGCTTTTGATTATCATCCCGCGGGTGAACTAGCACCCAGAGATGTAGTTAGTAGAGCTATTTTCAGCCATCTTAAACACACCGCCGTTGATCTTGCTACCGCCCACGTGTGGTTAGATATGCGCCCCATATCTCCTGAGAAAATTCGTCATCGCTTTCCTAATATCATTAAAGTTTGTCAATATTGGGGAATTGATGTCTTCCACGAACCCATTCCTGTAGCCCCAGCTGCCCATTATTGGATGGGTGGTATTGTTGCTGACTTAATGAATCGCACCAACATTCCCGGTTTGTACGCAGTGGGAGAAAATGCCAGTACAGGGGTGCATGGTGCCAATCGTTTGGCAAGTAACTCTTTGCTGGAATGTATTGTTTTCGGAGCCCAGATGGCAAATATTGATCTCCAAGATATGACACCATCCTCAGAACTGCCAATAGTGCCAATACGAGAATTCAGCCTCGATATCAGTGAATGGCAAAGCCAAAAAACACAGCTAGAAATACTGAGAAAAAATTTACCAACTTTGCTGTGGCAAAGTGCGGGAATTTGTCGGGAGCAGTCAGGTTTAGAATCAGCCATTGCCATTGTAGAATCTTGGCAAAAAGATTTTGCCGCTTTACCTTTGAGTCAATTCTTAGTTTCTTTGAGTCCTAATCAATCGGTGAGTTTCCAGATCACAGATGTGGAACAGCAATTGCGACTTTGGGCAGAAACCCGGAATTTATTAGATATAGCGCATCTGATTCTCAAAAGTGCCGCATTTAGAACTGAAAGCCGGGGTGGTCATTACCGCCTAGACTATCCTCAACCAGACCCAGATTGGCAAGTCCATACTCTAGTACAAAAATCCCAATACCATAAATCTATGATTTGGAAAGATTAGTCATTTTCCATGGCAAAAAAAAAGTCAACAATAATGTTGACTGTTGATTTTTGATGGGTGTTGATTTGACAGTCAGTACTAACAGCCAACCTTGATCAATCATCGAAAATACTGAAAGTTCTTAGGGCCAGTGTAGCCGGAAATTCTAGCCAGTTCGTCGAGGTTTTGAACCCCGCTATAGACTTCACCATTAATGATCCAAGTGGGGAAGCCTTTAATGTTGGCAGCTTGACACACTTCTGGTTGACCTTTAGGGCTGTCAGCAGCACACTCCACCATAGTATTGTTCTGTTCAAGAATCTTGTAAGCTTCTTTACCGAAAAGTTGCTTTTGTTCATGGCAGTGAGGACACCAATAGGCAACATATTCCTTAGCATCTATGGTTGTTAGGTGTCTTGCTAGTTCAATTTCTGCCTCACCAGATGTAGTGGTGATTTCCCAACCAAAAGCCGGGTCAGGATTTACTTGGGGTGTAAACCTAATTCTTTGAGGTTCTCCAGAAGTTGTACCTGAAGAATTCACCCCAGCATACACACCCAAAGTACCAATCAGTGTGATCATGGCCACAATAATAGCGGTAAACAAAATTTGCCCCCAGTCCTCCCAAGGCCGACCGATAATGGTCAAAACTAAAAGACTCACAGAGAACACAGCGGAGGCAATACAGTAATAACAAACAGCTTGGATTTGGAATGCCAGTAGGTACATTAAATAGCCACTGAAAACAGACATAGCCACGGATACTACCAACAGTAGCCACCCAGTTGAGTTTTCCAGTTGTTTGACAGTATTTTTATCACTTGGTTTCCAAGCTAAGGGAGCAACAGCCAAAATCACCATACTCACATACGCTAAAAGCCCAAATAAGGCTAAGGGCGCAGACAGGTTAAGAATGGTGATGGTTGCCCAAGGACTGGAAAGGACATCATTACAGCCCCTGGCACCAGCTTGGGCTACACAAGCGGCACTGCCTCCTGTTAACTTTTCTATGGTGATGTAACCTGTGGTCAAGGCACCAAATCCAGCGATCGCGGCCATCAATGGACGCGACCATTTATGAATCCAAGGAGTAGAACGGCGGCGAATCATAAACTGCTAATTGGTGATTGGTCATTGGTCATTGGTCATTAGTCATAGTCTGGGAAAATTACTTCCCGAACCTTCCCTTGGAGTCTCCTAAGAATGTATTTTCACAGCCCCAGAAATAGACTGAATCTTGCCGTTGGGATGCCAACGAGTATGGGCAGCTTCCACAAATTGACTGACGCGAATCGGGTCAATTGGTTGCTCGATGCGACCATGGCGCTTCAGGGAACTGGAAACAATCACCCCATTTGCTGCCTGCATCAGTGTAGCAATATTTTGCCAGTTCGCTCCACTACCTATAAACACTGGAGTGCCATTTGCCTCTCCAATAGCTAGTTCCAGGTCTTCTTGGTTAGGAGGACTACCAGTAGCCCAGCCAGACAAAATTATGGCATCTGCTAAACCTCTTTCAATGGTGTCTTTCACGGCAACTGTGAGATTAGGGGAACCCAAGGGGCGGGCATGCTTCACCAACACATCAGCTAGAATTTTGACATCACAGCCTAATTCTCGGCGATAACGCAGTAATTGATGAGCTTCACCTTCAATTAATCCTTGATCCGTTGCCATCACCCCTGTCAATACATTGACGCGAATGAATTGTGCTTGGGTGGCGTAGGCGATCGCCATTGCACTTTTGCCGTCATTGCGCAAAACATTTAAACCAATGGGCAATGTCACTAAATTTTTGATTCGTTGTACCACCACAGTCATGGCACTTACAACAGCTGGATCAACTTGGTTTTTGGTAAAAGGCGCGTCAAAAAAGTTTTCCACAATAATGCCGTCTACTCCTCCACTGGCCAGGGCTGCTGCTTCTTGTTCGGCACGCTGAATTACCGCTTTGAGATTACCTCCCCAACGGGGCGAGGTGGGTAGTGGTAGTAGATGAACCACACCAATAATTGGTGTTCGAGTTTTAAATAACTGATATAAGTCCACGTCTTAGTTTTATACCTAATATTTGGGGTGCTTTGCGGGGTCTAGTGTCCACCAGTCTAGAGTCTATAATTTATTTGACTGTGCCAATTTTAGATTTTGGATTCCTCAATTTCGGATTTGTCCATTTCAGTTTTTTGAGATTTTCAATCTAAAAACTCAAAGAAAATTCTTTGAGTCCCTCCGCCCAGCCGCTTTTGGTCCGCACAAATCTCAAATCCTCAACGTCTCTACTACCCTCTACCTTGACCAGAGTCAACCTCATAGGGTGGTAGTGCGGGGTGGCATAGGAGAAGGGAAATCTCATATCCTTAACCTGTATGCCCTCGTGGGTGCTGTCAATCTAAAATTGCCAATCTCAAATCCAAAATTGTTTGACTGTTGACTATTGAACGCCAGTCACCTGAAGTCCGGGAACCCGCTCATGGGGCTGGCTCCTCTTGACTTTTAACTAACTAGTCAAGTGTGTTTTGAGTTGGTTGTCTTACTACCTCTTCCCTAGGTTGGAAATTATCGTAAAACCTCCTCTAAGATATGTTAAGATAAAAATAGGCTAGAAGAGGAGTTTGCCACTCACAAGACGCAAGGCAACTTCCCCTGGTTTATGCGCCCCGCCCACGCGCCGTCGTCGGCAAGGCCTGACCGTCAGGGTAAGTTTACTGCTTTATTAGGCGTTGTCTCGTACTCCTGGGTCCTAATCACCTACCCAGAGAGCGCGGTTTCCCTGAGGGTAGCGACTTTTCAAAACCAGCCCTTTGGGCGGCTTCCCGACGGGTAAATTAACACAGGCGCTGCGGTAATCAAAAATACCAACAGACAAGTTAAAAAAATATAAGTGTTAAACATACTCAAAGACACTTAACCTACCCTGGGAAATAGACTAAGTAGTACATATATAATAACATGGCCGGAAAATCTCCTATGGCACTGCACCCGCAGGCAGTAGGTGGCAGTGAAAAACTATTGTTCTAGCCCCTGACTGTGTAAAGGTGTATATCACAAGAAGCGAAACCATCGCTGCTTGTTTATCCGACTAGAAAAAACGGAAAATGTTTTCAAAATATGGGTGAAAAGCCAACCATTGCCATTTCGCACCTGGGTTGCGAGAAAAATCGAATTGATACAGAACATATGCTAGGACTGCTTGTAGAAGCAGGCTATGGTGTAGATACAAATGAAGAGTTAGCAGACTATGTTATAGTTAATACTTGTAGTTTTATAGAAACAGCAAGACAAGAATCTGTCAGAACTTTAGTAGAACTGGCAGAAGCCAACAAGAAAGTTGTGATTACTGGCTGTATGGCGCAACACTTCCAGGAACAATTATTAACAGAGTTGCCGGAAGCAGTAGCACTAGTAGGCACAGGTGATTATCACAAGATTGTAAGTGTAATTGAGCGTGTAGAACAAGGAGAGCAGGTCAAAGAGGTTAGTCCAGAGCCGACCTACATTGCAGACGAGACCACACCGCGTTATCGCACTACAACTGAAGGCGTTGCCTACCTGCGAGTGGCCGAAGGATGTGATTATCGTTGTGCATTTTGTATTATTCCCCATCTACGAGGGAACCAGCGATCGCGTACTATTGAATCTATAGTTACTGAAGCGGAGCAGTTAGCCAGTCAAGGCGTGCAGGAAATTATTTTAATTTCCCAAATCACCACCAATTACGGCCTAGATATCTATGGACAACCAAAGTTAGCCGAATTGCTTCATGCTCTAGGTCGAGTAGATGTACCGTGGATCAGAATGCACTATGCATATCCCACCGGGCTGACCCCAGATGTCATAGAGGCAATCAAACAAACCAAGAATGTATTACCATATTTAGACTTGCCCCTACAACATTCTCATCCAGATATTCTGCGCTCAATGAATCGTCCCTGGCAAGGACGGGTAAATGATGGGATTATTAAACGCATCAAAGCAGCCCTACCAAACGCCGTACTCAGGACAACATTTATAGTTGGTTTTCCCGGAGAAACAGAGGAACATTTTGAGCATCTACTAGAATTCATCAAGCGCCACGAATTTGATCATGTGGGTGCATTCACCTTTTCGCCGGAGGAAGGAACACCCGCCTACAAGCTAGCTAATCAGTTACCCCAAGAGGTGATGGATGAGCGCTGGCATAGATTAATGGCGCTTCAAGAGCCAATTGCCGCCAAAAAAAATCAACAGGAAATCGGCAAAATCGTTGATGTGTTGATTGAACAAGAACACCCTGAAAGTGGAAAGCTCATAGGTCGCTCTGGCAGATTTTCCCCAGAAGTCGATGGTCAGATATATGTCGATGGGGCGGCAAAATTGGGAACCATCGTGCCAGTAGCGATTCACGGTGCTGATACATATGACCTCTACGGTGAAGTTGTCAATAGTTAGCACAAGTAGAAGTAGCTTTCACTGAGTGCAGTACTGCCATCTCCCAGGGTATCGACTAGAAGAGAAGTCATGTCAGAGCGGCAAAGGGTATCGCTGAGTCTACTTTCCAGAGTATCCCTCGGCGTTAGTTGACTGCGTAGCATCCTCACCTAAAAGAGGGTTGCAGACACTGTTTTTAAATCTGGCAAACCAATACAACTGCCGTCAGATTTACCAAACCAAAACCAAAAAACAAAATCTAGGAGAATTAATGACTCTTTCGTTCCAAGAATTAGGTATTTCACAAAAACGTGTTGAGCAATTAGAAAACATTGGCTTTACCACACCTACTAATATTCAAGCCCAAGCCATACCCCAACTGCTAGCAGGTCGGGATGTAGTCGGTCAATCCCAAACTGGAACAGGCAAAACAGCAGCATTTTCTCTGCCAATTTTAGAGCAGCTAGATGTGAATCACAAAGCCGTACAAGCGATGGTATTGGCACCAACCCGTGAGTTAGCAATTCAAGTTCACGATGCCATCAACCAATTCGCAGGTAACGAAGGATTACGGATTCTGGCAATTTATGGTGGTCAGTCCATTGAACGCCAAATGATGCAACTAAAACGTGGTGTTCACATGGTTGTAGGTACACCAGGGCGGATGATTGACTTACTAGATAGGGGTTGTTTAAAACTCGATCAAGTCAAGTGGTTTGTCTTGGATGAAGCCGATGAAATGTTGAGCATGGGCTTTATTGATGATGTGATCAAAATCCTATCTCAAGCCCCCAAAGAGCGGCAAACAGCTTTATTCTCAGCAACCATGCCACCGTCAATTCGCATGATTGTTAATAAATTCCTGCGAAACCCCGCCACAGTCACCGTTGAGCAGCCAAAAGCCACACCCAACAAAATCAATCAAGTAGCTTATCTTATCCCCCGCCACTGGACAAAAGCTAAAGCATTACAGCCAATTCTAGAAATGGAAGATCCAGAAACAGCTTTAATCTTTGTGCGTACCAGAAGGACAGCGGCGGAACTCACCAATTTACTACAAGCAGCCGGTCATAGCGTGGACGAATACCACGGCGACTTGTCTCAACAAGCACGAGAGCGATTATTGACCCGATTCCGTAATCGTCAAGTGCGATGGGTAGTAGCTACTGATATTGCAGCACGGGGTTTAGATGTCGATCTGCTCTCCCATGTCATTAACTACGACTTACCAGATAGCGCCGAAACCTATGTTCACCGCATTGGTCGTACTGGTCGCGCTGGTAAAGAAGGTACAGCAATTTCATTAGTACAGCCCTTTGAGCGGCGTAAACAACAGGTATTTGAGCGCCATAACCGCCAAAATTGGCAATTGTTGTCCATTCCTACACGAGCCCAGATTGAAGCGCGACATATCCAGAAATTACAAGAACAAGTTAAAGAAGCCTTAACTGGCGAACGCCTAGCTTCATTCTTGCCCATAGTCAGCGAACTACTTGAAGAATATGATGCTCATGCGATCGCCGCAGCCGCATTACAAATTGCTTATGATCAAACTCGTCCTGCTTGGTTGCAATCAGGGGTAGACCCCCAAGATGATGAACCCTCCTCCAAGCCGAAGTTAACCAAGCGTCGTAGTGGTGAATATTCCGGTGACAGAAACCGCTCCTCCTGGAACAAATCGGACAGCAATGGTGGAGACGAAGGTAAACGAGGGACTCCCAAGCCCAAGCTGCGAACCCGCCGTGACGCTTCTGTGTCATCCTCAAATGCACTTAGAGAGTAAGGTTGATTAACTCAACCAAGGACGACTGACCTGTTCTAGTTGTCCAATTTCATCGGTGTTTAATCTCCAGCCCAAAGCGCCTGCATTTTGTTTGACATGTTGGGGAGTCTTTACCCCAGCAATGGGAATCACATTTCCTTGAGAAATTAACCAATTGAGGGCTACTTGGGCAGGAGTGCGACCATACTTTTCTCCCAGACTGTTGAGTAAAGAAATGACAGGGGCAATTTTCTGTAAACCTTCTTTACTAAACCGCGGATCCATCTTCCTCACACCACTGGGAGTTTCGGCGCACTCAGGTGTGTATTTACCTGTCAGCAATCCCTGAGCCAGGGGACTATACGCCAAAATAGTCACGCCCAATTCTTGGGCTGTGGCTGAAATTCCATTAGTTTCAATTTGGCGGCTTAATAAAGAGTAGCGGACTTGGTTCACAACTAAAGGTATTCCCCGGGACGCTAATATTTGATGGGCTTCTCGCATTTGAGTAGCTGAATAATTACTTACCCCCACCGCCGCAATTCTACCCCGCTTCACTTCATCGGCTAGGGTATTCATCAAAGTTTCTTGACTTAAAAAGAAAGCAAAGGGCCAATGGACTTGATACAGTTCAATGCGCTCTACTTGTAACCGTTTGAGACTCTCCGTTAAAGCATCTGAAACAGACTGACTTGTAAACCGCCAAGGTAAAGGGCCGAATTTAGTAGCTATTTGCACAGGTTTTGATGATGTTTGCATAAATTGCCCTAATAATTTTTCTGACAGTCCCATTCCATAAACTTCAGCAGTGTCAAAGAAAGTCACACCAGCCTCCAATGCTGCTGTAAACGCCGCCTCCAACTCTTGGGTACCGTAGCCATCGCCATAATTCCAGAAAAGTTTATCACCCCAAGCCCAAGTCCCAATACACAGGGGTGTAACACTCGGTCCATTTTGTCCTAATGTGATGTTTTCCATGTTGAATATTTATTTTATTTACATTTCTTTACTTCTTTAGTTTACAGTCACAATATTTTTTCAACAGACTATTGGCGGTTTTGAAATGAAAATCCTTGCGTTGATCAGCAACTTTTTTATGTTGCCTACTCAAACCAATGTTTAGCTGTGAGATCATGTGAATGCAATGGCAGTATTATGAAATCGTTTATGAGATTCTAAATTGTGTAACCCATCTTGAAAAATAGCTATGGCAAGCGGCGAAGTATTTGATTCTCAAACCAACTCCCAGATTGTACCTAAAGTTAATGTACTGACCATGTTTCGGTTAGGCTTATTTCAAATGGGATTGGGCATCATGTCACTTCTAACTCTGGGGGTGCTGAATCGAATTATGATTAAGGAATTAGCACTTCCAGCCACTTTGGTAGCGGGAACTATAGCCATGCACCAACTGGTTGCACCCGCCAGACTCTGGTTTGGTCAAATGTCTGATGCAAAACCTTTATTAGGATATCATCGCACCGGTTACATTTGCTTGGGCGCGGCTGTATTTGTCACTACATCTTTTTTAGCAGTACAAGTAACTTGGCAATTAGGAGCCAGTTTTTATGCTCAGGGTTGGACATTACCAACCTATGGTTGGGTGGCTTTGCTGGGGGGGATTTTTGCTTTCTATGGATTGGCTTTGAGTTCTAGTTCTACTCCTTTTGCGGCTTTGTTAGTAGATGTTTCCGACGAGGACAATCGCTCTCAATTAGTGGGTGTTGTCTGGTCAATGTTAATGGTGGGTATTGTCATTGGTGCAATTATCAGTTCTGTGTTATTACCAGCACCAGGCAATGAGGCACAAGTGTTAGACACAACTTTAACATCTCTGTACAGTCAACCTGAACAGTTAGCAGCATTACAAAACTCAATTAACCGCCTATTTTTCATCCTCCCATCTGTGGTTTTTGGTTTAGCTGTATTATCCACATACAATGTGGAAAAAAAATATTCTCGTTATGGCTTGCGTTCAACTGCGATCGCACGAGAAGACAAAATTACGCTGCAAACAGCATTTAAGGTACTGACTGCTAGTCGCCAAACAGGCTTATTTTTTAGCTTTTTGTTGGTTCTCACCATCAGTTTGTTTATGCAAGAGCCTGTGCTTGAACCTTATGGTGGTGAAGTTTTTGGTATGTCTGTGGGGGAAACTACTAGACTTAATGCTTATTCGGGAGTAGGGACGCTGATCGGTCTGGGTTCTACAGGATTCCTAGTTGTACCACGCTTAGGTAAACAAAAAACTGCTAAGTTGGGGTGTTTTTTGGTGGCATTTTCCTTTGTATTGATCATTTTAGCGGGATTTACTGCCAATCAAAAACTACTTCAAGGCGCGTTATTTTGTTATGGTCTCACCTCTGGTATGACGACAACCGGGGCGATTAGTTTAATGTTAGATTTAACCGCAGCAGAAACAGCTGGGACATTTATCGGCGCTTGGGGTTTAGCACAAGCAATTTCCCGCGGTGTGGCTACTGTGAGTGGCGGTGCTGTGTTGGATTTGGGAAAAGGAATTTTCTCACAAACATTAATGGCTTATAGTTTAGTTTTTGGAATCCAAGCACTGGGAATGCTGCTGGCTGTGTGGTTTCTCAACCGCGTTAATGTTAGGGAATTTCAAACCAATGCCAAACAGGCGATCGCCTCGGTTTTAGAAAGTGATTTAGACTAAATATTGGTTGAAGGAACGCCTTGGGGTGAGAATTAATTCATGAATGATTTTTGGACAGCAATTCTCGACTTTGCCGAAACCACCACTACCAGAGTGGGAAAGCAACTTATGCAAGATTTTGGGAAAGTGCAGGCTTCCCAAAAACCTGACGGTAGTTTAGTTACCCAAGCCGATAAATGGGCTGATCAGGAAATTTGTGATGCGATCGCTTCTCATTTTTCTGGTTATGGTATTTTAAGCGAAGAGAGTGACAAAGTTTTTCCCGATACAGAATGGTGTTGGGTCATAGACCCTTTGGATGGCACTACTAACTTTACTAGGGGTCTTCCCATCTGGTCAATTTCCATGGGTCTCCTGTATCGAGGTACACCCATATTTGGGTATGTTTACGTCCCCCCACTAGGTCAAGCTTTTCATGGTTTCTGGGCAGGTTCCTCTGGATTAGTCACACCTTCAGGGGCTTTCCTCAACCATCACCCTATCCATAGCAGTAGTGATGATGCTACTAAAAATCACTTTTTTAACCTCTGTTCCCGTAGCACTTCCGTGATTCAAAGGGATTTTCCCTGTAAAATTCGGATGCTGGGTGTAGCTAGCTATAATTTCCTCACAGTCGCTGCAGGGGCTGCATTAGGTGGTATTGAAGCTACACCCAAGGTTTGGGACCTCGCCGGGGCTTGGGTGATTGTACAGGCTGCGGGTGGTAGTTGGATATCTCTCAAAGATGAACCATTTCCTTTGTCACCCGGGCAAGATTATAGCGATCGCTCTTTTCCTACCCTGGTTCTCAGTCGCCGGGAATTAGTACCGCTATTTACCCCATTTCTGGAAAAGTTAAAACTTTAAGTATAAATCGTATTTATACTTATTTTAATGGTAGTTTATCTTTCATTCCTTACCAGAAAAGCCTACTTTTTTTGGCAGATGGTCAAAATTACTTAAGCACAGATTAAGTAATATTATAAACTGTCTCGTCTTCTTTTCGCCATGCCGGATCAACAATACAAATAAATACCAACGGTTCAACACCACAGTTGCGGATAAATTGCCTGGTATTGGGAGGAATATACACCGCATCTCCTGAACTGACTATTTGATTTTGATCATCAATGTGCATTTCTCCCTGTCCACTGAGAATATAATACACTTCTGAAGTTGTCAGGGAGTGGGGTTGAGAGGTTTTCCCCACTGGTAAGGTTGCATGAGCTAAACTATACCTTAATGCCAGGGGTTGTTTATCAGGGTGTAGCAGTTCCCGCAGAATGGTATTATCTCCGGCAATGAATTCTTGACAGTCTTTGAGGTTTTGAACTAGCATAAATTAGCTTTTTCTCATGGGCGGTTTTCCCTTGCCTATTTTAGTAAAGCATGGGATTAGTTTTTGGTTGATAGTCAGAACAATCAATAGCCTCTTCTGTACTGGCAGTAGAAGGGTGTACAGTGCATTTTAGGCGGTAATTATTGGTAAAAAATTGGCAGCTAGGGCAGGGGATTTGATGCATTTGTTTGGCTGTGGTCACACTATCTCGAGCTGCTGACCAAAGACTCCAAGCAAACAGAATAATTACAGTCCAAGCGGTAACAAAGCAAATAGGGATTAATAATGGTTGAATCCCCCGAATGCAAAGATTTATTAACTCTAACACGGTAACTCCTGATCATAATTAAGAGTTAGAAGTATATTAACTCCTAACCCATCATTTTTTCCCCTGGCTAGAGAAACTAAATGCCAGCATGGCCCAGAGCTATACCAGCCACCAACATTCCCAAGACTAGGAAGGGTTGGGCGCTGGCTTGGTATTTAACGTCATTTTTCAGAGGGTCACGCAGGAAATACATATCCTGGAAGGTGATTTGGGGGATGATTAACAACAACAAAATTGCCGCGTATAAGTTTTCATGAATAGTGAGCAGGTAAACTGCAATCACCCCTTGAAAAACATCAATCATGGCTGCACAGACCCAAGCGGCTCTGGTGACACCAAACATCACAGGTAATGATTTTAATCCGAACTGGCGATCGCCTTCCACACTCTTAAAATCATTAACAATAGCAATACCCAAACCAGCCAAGCTGTAAACCACAGTGATCACGACAATTTTCCAATTCAGTTCACCAAACAACGCATGACCCGTACACCAAGGAAAAGCCATATAGCTAGCACCAAGAGCATAACCGCCTAACCAACCGTTTTGTTTGAGCTTTAATGGTGGTGCTGAATAAATATAAGCAATAAAAGAACCCAGAATAGCTATAGTTGTGATTGTGGGAAATTCATTACCAGCCCACACATCTAATACAAAAGCCAGAGCATTACCAGAGATTAACAATACCCAAATTTGGGTAATGACTTGGGGTAAGGGAATAGCACCAGAGGGAATGGGGCGGTAGGGTTCATTTACCGCGTCAATTTCCCGGTCATAGTATTCATTGAGAGTTTGGGTATAACCGGCGAGTAAAGGACCCGAAAGCAACATACAAGCGGCGGACTTCAAGACATTTTCCCAAGTCCAGGTGTAATTACCCGCAGAGGCCGCACCACAGACCACCCCCCAAATCAGGGGAATCCAGGTGATGGGTTTCATCAGTTGTAAGCGGATTTTCCAGATGGACTTTTCCCCCGGTGCTGCGCCTTTCATCCCCAGTAATTGGCGAGTTTTGGCGCTGCGGTCAGCAACTGCTGTCATTTCCTGGTTGGGTTTAACTGAATCTATAGCCTCTGCTGGCTGGGAATTAGGTTTAATAGGGGTTGGTTCTGACATCAGACTTACTTATGAATGGGAAGAGGGACTAGGGAATGGGGAATAGATGGTTTTGATTACCCAATTCCCAGTACCCAGGACTTAAAAAGAAATTATCAAATAATTATTCTGAAATTTGGCTCCCGTTACCTGTCTACCAGTTAGGGACGGGGGTAGGAAGAGATTACGCCGTTGGTCTCCTGCTTCCACTGTAACTTCTGGTCCATATTGGGTAAGTTTGACTTGCTTTTTGTCAAATCCTGGCAAGAATAGGCGGACTTGACGGTTATGGGTGTCGATTTCCATGGGTTTGGGAGCCTGTAATGCTTGTTCTACAAAGTTGGGTAGAGCATCTATTAAAGGTTGCCATTCCCCTGTGGGAGAATCGGGAACAACGCTCACCGTCAGAGGTCTAAATTCTTCCGAGAGGTTGACTTGATCTGTGGGTGACACCACCATCACACCACCCACGGTTAAACCGATTTGTTGAGCGCTACCCCACAAATAACGAGCAGTTGCTACTTGTAGGGGGTCTGGTGTAGTCACTAAGAAGGCCGCCACGTGATGAGGATCTGCAAGAGCTGCTTTTCCCTTGTCTAAGAAATTATTCACCTGGTTGGTGGGTAGAGCAAAGTTATCTGCTGTCCAGTTGACATTAAAAAAGCTGCTAATTAGCGGCTGAATTAAGGGCGATTCCGCAATCGTTTTCCCTAAATCGGAGTTGACAAATAATTGCTGAAATCGCCGCACATACCAACTCAGAGATTCTGGCATCCCCAACATTCGCAAGGTAAAGGAATCACCTGTGCCATCATAGATAATCGCGTCATATTTGCCACTGGCATCATATTCGCGGATCGCATTCAAGGCTAGGGCGCTGTCCATCCCTGGTAATACTACCAGTTCTTGACCATAAACATCTTTGAAGAGGGGTGTGCGGAGGTATTGCGCCTCCAGTTTTTTCACTTCTTCCCAGCTGCGTTCTAGCAATACAGAGGATTTAAATTGCACTACCTGTAAATTGGGGGCAATTTCCTGGGGGTCAGGGGTTAGGGTTTGCTCCAGTAACATGGGTAAAACTGGTTCTGTTAACCCTGCTAGAAGTACCCGCTTACCTTGGGTTGCCAATAACTTGGCGGTGGCGATCGCAATTTTAGTACGCTCCGTACCGCCTTTGCCCAAAAATGTCAATATCAGGGACATTAGTTGATTCTCTTTTTCCCGGCAATCTGTTCTACTCCAACTTAGCACTAGGCAAATACTCTTAGCTTCTGCTTTGAGTTCTATCTATTACACTGGTTTGACTTCATCTTCAAAAAACCAAGTAGATGAATTGTCGTCAAACAGTACCACTACACCAATTCCACAGCCATCAGCGACTTTGTAGCCTTGAATAATGCCGATTTGTCCGAGTTTTTTGGCAATACTAGCAGACACGCGATCGCGCAAACGAAAAACTTTTACCTTTTGTCCAATTTCCATACTTAGTCACAATGCAATAAACCAAGTCTCAGTTTACCTGAATCAGTGACCCGGCGGTAATAGATTTGGGTCATGATGGAAAAGAGTTTGCATACTGAGGGTCAATAAAAAGTCACAACCCAACCCACAAGAATCTGATAGACTAGAAGAGTATCTGAAGTCCCAAGGCATAGACCCCAACAACCTACCAGAGAGCAGGTAGCCATGACCACCACAGTAGTTAATCCCCAAATAGAATATCCTAGTTCCGACGGAGAACCCTTGGCAGAAACTTATATACATCTGTATGCAATTCTCACTACCCTGGAGGTGATTAAACAATACCTCGCCGGTCAACAAGCCACGGTGTTGGCTGATCAATTTCTCTATTATGTTCAGGGATTCCCTAAACTGAGAGTCGCCCCAGATGTAATGGTGATTTTTGATGTGGCTCCTGGGGGTCGGGATAATTATCAGCTGTGGGAAGAGGGTCAAGTACCCAGTGTAGTGTTTGAAATGACCAGTAAAAGCACTCAGAAGCAAGACCAGGAACAAAAGAAATTACTATACGAACAGTTAGGGATTTTAGAATATTGGCTATTTGACCCTAAAGGTGAATGGATTCCGGAACAATTAAAGGGTTATCGTTTACAAGATGAGGTTTATCAACCCATTAGCGATCGCATATGTCAACCTTTGCAGTTGCGGTTAGAAGCAGAAGGGGAACTGTTACGGTTCTATCGCTTAGATACGGGAGCTAAGTTACTCATACCTACAGAATTAGCAGATTTAGCGGAACAGGAACGCCTACGGGCCGAACAGGAACGCCTACGGGCCGAACAAGAACGCCTACGGGCTGATAGACTCGAAGAGTATCTGAGATCCCAAGGAATAGACCCCAATAACCTACCACAGTAGCAGGTAGCCATGACCACCACAGTAGTTAATCCCCAAATAGAATATCCTAGTTCCGACGGAGAACCCAAAGTTTGGGTTTAGGGTTGATGTTGCTGACTGTTAAGGAAGGAACAGAAGCTATAGATACCGCCAGGTTTTTACTCACACAAGCACAGCAAGAGTCACAAACAGCCATAATAGATTTAGTGACGACAATTATTATTTACAAGTTTACAAAC